>JBJTWS010000298.1:0-7771 GCA_046081905.1 Synechococcus sp.
GCAACGTGCAGCAACGCACCCTCGCCCTGATCCGGGACGATGTGCAGCGCTCCAGCCGCATCAGCGCCACACCCCAGCTCGAGCAACACGCCTGCAGCCTGGCGGGGCGCCTGCCTGTACTCCACCTCACCACCGCCGCCGGCCCGATCACCTACTCCGTGGGCGCCGCACCCAGCGCAATCTGGCGCGGGCAGGTGCTGATGCGCTGCGGGCCAGCGTTTGATCTAGCGGGTCAACCGACTCTCGGTTCCGCCGCGCAGAACCGGGTGGTGATCGATGGGCTGGCAACCCATCCGGAACCCTGGCAGGGATGCGGCGCGGGATTGAAGTCCTCCAGCCCACCGCAGGATCTCGCCAGCTCCTCCCGACAGGCATTTTCTGCCTGTCTGGGTGACACCGGTGCGGTGCTCGCAATCCGGCTGCTGCAGGACCTCCCCAGCAGCGACGGTCGATCCCAGAGCATCAGCCACGATGAGGTGCTGTCGACCATGGTCTGAGCCGTGGTGTCGTCGGACAGTCGCGGAACACTCAGGATGAGCGAGCGGCCACATAGTCCTGTAGGGCTGTAGCCACACGCTGCATCAGCTCATCCCAGTTGCCCGGTTCCCGCTGGCGGAAGAGGCGCATGGACGGGTACCAAAAGGTGGTGTCCCCCTCAAGGCCCCAGCGCCAGTCGGGCACATGGTGGAGCAGCAGCCAGGTGGGGTGGCCCATGGCCCCGGCGAGATGAGCGACAGCACTATCTGAAGTAATCAGCAGATCAGTGTTGGCAAGGATTGCGACGGTTTCGAGGAAGTCCCAGGCCTGATCCACCTGCACCTGACTATCCACGAAGCACTGGCGAAAGGAGCAGGTAATCAACTGCTCCGCACCAAAACCCTTCTGCAGCGACAGCAGGCGGACGGACGCGCAGCGCGACACACAGGCGAAAGCTTCCAGCGGCAGAGAGCGGCCACTGAGATTGGCCACCTCCACAGCAGGATTCCCCTGCCAATGGATGGCGATGATCGGAACCGCCTGGCCCGAGCATGTAAGGCGCCAGCGACGGACGAGATCATCAACACTGTGCACGTAGGGCCTGGTGAGCAGCGGGCGCTCCACACCGACCTCGAGAAAACCGGGCAGCGAAAGCAACGGCGCCCACAGCCCATCATCGTTCGTGGAATCGGCATCAAAACAAGCAGAGCTCTCCAGGCGGATGCCTGATGCCTTTAAAAGGTTATGAAGCGGAGGCTGCGCATCGAGACACACCTGGATCCCTCGTTCCTCCAGGATATGGAGGTAACGCATGAACTGAAGGGTGTCTCCCAGCCCCTGCTCCGCCACCAGCAGCAGACGCTGGCCCGGAAGCAATGGCTCTCCCCACCATTGCCTGACTGATGGTCTGGCGATTGGCCTAACCCCCACGCAAGCGGAAAACCGGGTGGAGTAGAGCGCCCACCCCCGCTGATATTCACCAGCCAGGAGCAGCGTCGTTGCCAGGTTCCAGGCGGCCTGTGGGAAGTCGGGCCTGAGGGTGAGCGCCCGCTCATAGGAGGCAATGGCCTGGCTACAGTCGGCCTGGACACGCCACACATCCCCCAGACCCCGATGGGCTTCTGGCATGTCTGGGGCTAGTGCAAGGGCCCGGGACTGACAATGCATAGCCTCATCGATCTGGCCGAGCTGAAGCAGCGCGTTACCCAACAGGGTGAGGGCATCAGCATCATCAGGGCGCGCAGAAAGCGCTGTCCTGAAACACACCTCGGCCTCGGCCCAACGGGCCTGAAGCACGGCAATCGCTCCGAGATAGAGGTTGGCGTCCGGCTGAAGGGAATCGACATGCAGCAACTGCCGGTAAAGGCTCTCAGCCTGTTCCAGATCGCCCTGCTGCAAAAACAGGAGCGCCTGTTCAGCCTTGAGAGTCAAGGCAGCCGACCGTCCATCTGCACCCGAAGCAGCCAAAAGACTCGTGGGTCGGAACAGTCCTGCACGAAAGGACTGCCACCAGCGCGACAACGCATGCATCTCATTCACAAAACAAGGAGTTAATCATGAGATTCTCTGGCTAAGCGCATCAACCACGCGTGCAACAACCTCAGCCCATTCGCCTTGACTGCGCTGACGGAACAGACGCAACGAGGGGTACCAGAAAGTCGTCTCTCCATCGCAGCCCCAACGCCAGTCGGGTGCGTGATGGAGAAGCAGCCAGGTTTCCTGCCCCATGGCACCTGCGAGATGGGCGACCGCCGAATCCGAAGTGATCAGGAGATCACAGCTGGCAATGATCGCTGCGGCTTCCTGAAAGTCCCACGCCTGATCGACAAGCTCCTGGCAAGTCACAAAGCGATCGCGAAAGGAGCAATCAAGCAACTGCTCCGAACCGAATCCCTTCTGCAGAGACAACAGACGAAGACCCTCGATACCAGCCAGAGGAGAAAACGCCTCTAGCGGCATGGAACGGCCACGCAAATTATAGACCTCTGCAGACGGATTACCCTGCCAGTGAAGCGCGACAACCGCGCACTCCTCTGCAGCCATGCGTTGACGCCAGGCATCCTGCAGGGATGCAGGCGACCGCAGGTAGGGACCCTCCACGATGGGCCGCTCGGGGCAGACACCCAGGAACCTGGGCACAGACATCAACGGCATCCAAGGATGCGAATCCCATGCAACAGCTTGCTCCGGAGCTAGCAGTTCAACATCGGGCATGATGCTCGCGATCAAGCCATGCAGTGGTGCGGGCGAACACAGGCTCACAGAAATCCCCCTGGCCATCAACAGCGGAATGAAACGCACAAACTGAAGCGTGTCACCCAGACCCTGTTCAGCGATCAGCAGCAACCGCCCCTCACCAGGCAGCTCATCCTGAAGCCAGCGTGGCGAAGTTGGAATGGCATGAAGCTTGCCCGAGGATGCGTCATGCAATCTCCATTCATGCTCTCGCCAGGCCTCCGAGTAGGCGCCGAGCAGGAACAGGCACATCGAGAGATTCCAATGGGCTTCTGCGTAATCTTGACGACAGGCGATTGCCTCTCGGTACAGGTCAATCGCTGCTTGAATCCGACCCTCCTCCTGCAGCACACAGGCGAGGTTGCAGTGAGGATCTGCAAAATCAGGCTTGAGCGCAATCGCCTGGCGGTAGAGAATCTTTGCATCCTCCAAGCGTCCAAGGCGGTGATAAGCCGTACCCAGATTAGAGATCACTTCTGGAGCATTAGCCTTGATCGCCAAGGAACCAGACAACCATTGAACCGCCTCCTCGACACGATTCGCCAGCAGGCAGGAAGCCCCTAAACCTGCATAAGCGGCGTGACGGACAGGGGAACTGCCGAGAAGCTCGCTGTAGAGCCGCTCCGCCTCCTGATGCAGGCCTCGACGCAGACAGGACGACGCCAGTGACAGCTTGATCCATGGCAGGTCCACCGAATCCAGCGCTGAGGGTTCGCGAAGCTCAAGCGCCTTCTCCTCAACAGGTTCCTCAGCCTGGCTCCTTTCAATCCAGTCCCAGAATGCCGAGACGATGCCGGAGGGTCGACGACGGCTTGAGGGCGGCAACTCCTCGCCAGACCGCCAGCATTTCAGCGCCTGGGCAACCCTCTCCATGACATCGGCCCAGTCACCACGACGCCGCTGCCGGAACAGGCGCAAGGAGGGATACCAAGGGGTTGTCTCCCCCTCCAAGCCCCAACGCCATTCGGGGACATGCTGCAACAACAGCCAGGTCGGATGAGCGATGGAGCCGGCCAGATGGGCGACCACACTGTCCGTTGTGATCACCAGGTCACAACTGGCAATGATCGCCGCGAGTTCGAGAAAGTCGTAGGTCTGATCCACCTGTTCCTGGCAGGCCACAAACCGATCGCGGAACGTGCAGCCGGGTAGCTGTTCCGCACCCACACCTTTCTGCAGGGAGAGCAGTGAAACGGCTGGGTCCTCCAGCAAGGCGGCAAAGCGCTCGAGGGGCATGGAGCGCCCACGCAGATTGCTGGTTTCCGCGGCTGGATTCCCCTGCCAGTTGATGGCGATGACCGGCCCCTCCTCCTGCGCCAGCTGTTGCTGCCAATACGCAACACGCCCGGGTAATGGGCGCAGATAGGGCGCCGTGACGATCGGATTCAGCAGACTGACATCCAACACAGACGGCAAGGACAGCAATGGAATCCAAGGTGTTTCCCTGATCGTCGAGGCCTGATCTGGAGTGAGCAGATCGACTGGGAGCGACGAGGCCTCAATCAGAGGCCTGATCGAGTCAGGTACGCAGAGACCCAGCTGGATTCCACGTTCAGCCAGAGAGATTGCATAGCGGATGAACTGAATGACATCGCCCAACCCCTGCTCACCGATCAGCAAGAGGCGTTGCCCGGGCTGCAATGGATCGCCACTCCAGAGAGGCGCAGATGGGCTGGCGTGCACACGATTGAGCTGAGGAGAAGTCAGCCGGCAGGCGTAATCCTGCCAACCCCTGGCGTCATCGCCAACCTGCAGCAAACAGGCTGCCCTGTTCCAGCGAGCGGAGACGTCGCCAAGATCGAGCGTCAGCGCTACAGAATAGGCCTCGATGGCTGCCGCAAACTCACCAGCCTGCTGATGGGCAAGGCCAAGGTTGAAATGCGCGTCTCGGCGACCAGGCTGGAGCGCAACCGCGCGGCGATAGCAATCGATGGCCCCAGCAAGATCATCCTGGAGCTGGCAGTTATTGCCGAGATTGACGATGGCATCCAGGTAGTCGGGCCGCATGGCGAGGGCCTGACGCAAACTCTGAGCAGCAAGGTCGTAGGCCTGAAGCTGCTGGAAAGCAAGCCCAAGGTTGTTGAGCGCCTCTGGATGCTGAGCACGGAGCTCAAGCGCCTGTCGATACAAGGGGATCGCCTCCATCGGCCGTCCCTGATCTAGGGCAAGACGAGCCAGGCCACAGAACGGCTCCACGAGGGCAGCATTGAGAGCCAGAGCCTGGCGATAAAAGCCAGCAGCCTGTTGAGGTGATCCCAGCTGGTAGTGGGCAGCACCAAGATTGGCGAGCAGTTCCGCATCATCCGGTCGCAGCTGCATGGCCTGCTGGAGAAGATCGATGGCCCGTTGTGGACGGCCGGTGAGCAGACAGACCACTGCCAAACCAGAGAGATCTTGAGCGTTTGGTGGCTCGGAAGCATGCAGGGTTTCGTAGAGCTGCTCGGCCTGAAGCAGGTTGCCCACGCTCACCAACTGGGCTGCCAACCTGCGTTGTTGCGGCGCCGAAGCCGCAACAGGAGTGGAGGGGGCAAGGGGCAGCAGAGCCGGTTGCGGTCCTATCGGTTCAGCCTGTTCGAATGGGCCGGTCTGCTCAGCATTTTCGACCCATCGCCAGAACACCTGAATCGAGTTCCCGAGCTGGCGCTTCAGCCGAGCAGGCATTGATGGTGCAGCCGAACTGGCTGGGCTGGGAACCGGCGGCGGCTCCAACCAAAACCCACGTTCAGTCCCCCAATCAGCCAGAGCAGCATTAACCCTCTCGAATACCTCCGACCAATCGCCAGTGCGTTGCTGACGGAACAGGCGCATGGAGGGGTACCAGAAGCTGGACTCACCCTCAAGGCCCCAGCGCCAGTCGGGGATGCGCTGCAGCAGGAGCCATGTGGGCTTTCCGGTTGCTGCTGCCAGATGGGCGACTGCGGTGTCTGAGGTGATGACCAGATCGCAGTTGGCGATGATCGCGGCGGTTTCCAGAAAATCCCAGGTCTGATCCACCAGCACCTGACAGCTGACGAAGCGATCGCGAAAGGAGCAAGCACTCAGCTGTTCTGAGCCAATCCCCTTCTGCAGCGACAGCAATGTGACCGGAAGTCTTTGGGCGAGGCCAGCAAAGTGATCCAGTGCAAGTGAACGGCCCTTAAGGTTGTTACGCTCCGTATCCGGGTTTCCTTGCCAATTGATGGCAATAATCGGTTTCTTTTCGGCAGCCAGACGTTCCTGCCACTGCGCCACCTGCTCAGGAGCTGCGGCCAGATAGGGATCCGTCACGCCTGGATTAACAGGATTGATGCCCAGATGCATCGGCAACGACATCAGCGGAAGCCACTGATCTGCTTGCATACCCCCAGCGGATGTGGCCTCACTGGCTTTGATCAACCTCACGCCGAGGCTGGCATGATCAAGGATGGATTCGAGCTGATCAGGGATACAGACCGAAACGCGCAGGCCCCTCTCCACGAGGCCGCGGACATAACGGATGAACTGAAGGGTATCTCCCAAGCCCTGCTCACTCACCACGAGCAAGCTCTGCCCTGCAGCCAGGGCATCTCCGTCCCAGCGGGGCAGCTGCGGTTCGGCATAGAGCTTCTTCAGCTCCCTGGACTGCAGGCGCCACTCATGATCCCGCCAGGCAGTGCTGTACTCACCGAGATGGAACAAGCACACGGCCCGATTCCAACGTGATTCCAGGTAAGCAGAATCGACCACAAGAGCTTCTGTGTAGCAAGCGATGGCCTCGGCCATGCTCCCTTCCTGCTGAAAAGAGAGACCCATGTTGTGGTGAATCTCTCGGATCGTGGAATTGAGCTCAATCGCTCGGCGGTAGAAGCTACGTGCCGCCTGAGGCTCACCATCGGCCTGCAGCGTATTCGCTAGGTTGGCAATGGCTTCAGGATATTCTGGCCGTATCTCAAGCACCTGGAGATACAAGGCTCTAGCAGCCTTGTGCTGCTCACGCTGCTCAAAGACGGTGCCTAGATTGTTCAACGCCTCGACATAGTCGGAGCGAATAGCCATCGCTTGGCGATACAACCACTCTGCCTCTGCAATCCGCCCCTGCGGCTGCAGCAACTGGCCAAGATTCACATAAGCTTCAACAAAAGTAGGATGCCGATCAATGACCTGCCGAAGAACTTCTTCCGCCCTGACCAGCTCGCCCAGGCTTCGCAGCGCCAAGCCAAGACCCGAGAGCGCCTCAGGGAAATCTGAACGCTGGGCGAGCGCGGATTCAAACATCTCAACAGCGGCAAGATGCTCACCAGTCAGCTGCAATATTGAGGCGAGATTATTGAGCGCTTCAGGGAAGAAAGACTGACACTTGATCGCCAGACGATAACTCGCTATCGCCTGGGCGTAGTCCCCGAGGCTCCTCAGTGCATTACCTTTATTGTAGTGGATCGCGCAGTCCTGAGGACTGAGGAGTAATGCCCGTTCGAAACATTCAAGCGCGCCTAAAGGACTGCTCTCTTCTAGCTCCATGATGCCGAGAAGATGGTAGCCTGCTGCACAGGCCTCATCTTCCGAAAGAAGTTGTCGCAACAAACGACGCGCATCTTGTCGCTCGCCAGCCTGGTAGGCAGCCAGAGCGAGATCCTGCAAGGAAGAAACGGGCATAAATGCCAGCATAACTGGCAATCTACGGGAGCTAACCGCTCGCGGCGGCGATCAAAGAACCAACAAAAAAGCAGCCTTGCGGCTGCCTGCAATGAAAAAACAAGAGAGTGTGCGATCAGGTGCAATTCGGTGCTGTGCCGACAGTAACACCTGGCGCGGCTGCGCAGGTGGTCATGGAGACGGCGCCTAGCGTAGATACAATTGCCGCGGCGTTGGTCGGCAGAGAAGAAGTTGGGTAGGTTGTATAGAAGATTACGGACGAGCCGGCCGCAGGGCAAGTGGTTGAAACGGTGGATGATGTATTGGCAGGTATGGCGTACTGGGTTTGCTCACCGGTGACTTGGAGAGCAGCGCAAGAACGGGCCGCGTCCATCGCCAGAGAGTTGGAACCCTGAACGCGAGCTTTGTTCTGCTGGTTGAGGAAGGCAGGCAGCGCGATCGACGCGAG
>JBJTWS010000299.1:0-5645 GCA_046081905.1 Synechococcus sp.
CTGAGGCCCTCCCGCTCGATGCGGTTCTCGCCGCTGCCCACCGCCGCCAGCAGAAGGTTGGTGATGTTGTCGTCGAGCAGGTTGAGCTCGTCCACGTAGAGCACCCCCCGGTGCGCCTCCGCCAGCAGGCCCGGCTGGAACACCGCCTGGCCGCTGGCCAGGGAGGCGGTCACATCCACCGAGCCCACCAGCCGGTCTTCGGTGATGCCCAGCGGCACCTGCACGAAGGGCGCCGGGATCACCTTGGTGGGCCGCAGGGCGGTGGTGTCCTGGCCGGTAGGATCGGCCCCCAGGGCGGTGGGGCGGGCCCGGGTGGCCCCGTCCCATTCCTCCGGCCGGTTCGGGTCGAGGTTCAGGCCCGCGGGGGCGCTCTGGCCGGGATCCAGCGGGCCCAGGTCGAGCACGTCGATCGGGGGCAGCAGGGCATGGAGGCCGCGGGCCAGCACCGACTTGCCGGTGCCGCGTCCACCGGCGATCACCACGCCGCCCAGGCCGGGATCCACCGCGGCCAGCAGTAGGGCCAGCTTCAGGGTGCCGTGGCCGGTGATCGCTGCCAGGGGGAACGAGCGGGCGGCCGCGGCGGCGCTGCCTGCGCTGGAGGCTGCTGCTGCGGCAGCGGCGGTGGCGGCGGGCCCGCTGACGGCCATGGGGCAGGGGGGGAAGGTGGGGGCAGTCTCGCCGATCGGCCCCGGGCGGGGACGGCCCTCAGGCCGCGAAGGCCTGCAGGTAGGGCAGCCGGGCGGCGGTGGCCTGCAGCTCCGGGTCGTTGGCCAGCAGCTGGCCGGTGGCATCCCACTGGCCGCTCACCAGCATCCGGTGCGGGCCGGGATCCAGGTGCACGGGCCAGCGGTTGGTGCCCACGAACTCACTCTCCAGCTCCACCTCCAGGGCCTCGAGATCCAGCAGCAGCTCGGCGCCGGGATCGGCGGCGATCGCCTCCTGCAGGGCGCGCACCACGGCCGGTTCGGCGCTGAGGCAGGGGATGCCCAGGGCCAGGCAGTTGCCGAAGAAGATCTCGGCGAAGCTCTCCCCGATCAGGGCCCGGATGCCCCAGCGCATCAGCGCCTGGGGGGCATGCTCGCGGCTGGAGCCGCAGCCGAAGTTGCTGTTCACCACCAGCACTGAGGCCTTCTGGTGCTCGCCGCGATCGAAGGGGTGCGGACCGCCCGGGGCCTGGGCCAGCTCGGCCCGGTCGTCGGCGAAGGCACCGCGGGCCAGGTCCTCGAAGGTGACGCACTTGAGGAAGCGCGCCGGGATGATCCGGTCGGTGTCGATGTCGGCACCCACCACGGCAACGCCGCGGCCGCGGTGACGGCGGATCGGGCCGGTGGGGAAGGGGGCGGCTGTGGCCATGGCGTAGCGGTTCGGCGGTGGGGGGTGCTGCGGCGATCAGGCGTTCAGGAGCTGGCGCACATCGCTGACGCGGCCGTGGATGGCGGCGGCGGCCACCATGGCCGGGCTCATCAGCAGGGTGCGGCCGCTGGCGGACCCCTGGCGACCCTTGAAGTTGCGGTTGCTGGAGCTGGCGCTGATCTGGCGCCCCTCAAGGCGATCGGGATTCATGGCCAGGCACATCGAGCAGCCGGGTTCGCGCCACTCGAAGCCGGCCTCCACGAACACCCGATCGAGGCCCTCGGCCTCGGCGGCGGCGGCCACCTGCTCGGAGCCGGGCACCACGAAGGCCTTGATGCCGGGGGCCACATGGCGCCCCCGGGCCACGGCGGCCGCGGCCTGCAGGTCGCTGAGGCGGCCGTTGGTGCAGCTGCCGATGAAGCACACGTCCACCGGGGTGCCGGCGATCGGGGTGCCGGGCTGCAGGTCCATGTAGCGGTAGGCCTCTTCCGCCAGGGGCCGCTCGTGGGGTTCGGTCTGCTCCAGGGTGGGCACGGCCTCGTCCACGCCGATGCCCTGGCCGGGGGTGATGCCCCAGGTCACGGTGGGGGCGATGGCGGCGGCATCGAAGCGCACCTCGTCGTCGAACACCGCGTCGGGCCCGCTGGCCAGGGAGCTCCACCAGGCCACGGCCCTCTCCCAGGCCTCGCCGCTGGGGGCGCAGGGGCGCCCCCGCAGGTAGTCGAACGTCACCTGATCGGGGTTGACGTAGCCGCATCGGGCGCCCCCCTCGATCGCCATGTTGCAGAGGGTCATGCGCTCCTCCATCGAGAGTGTCGTGATCGCCGGGCCGGCGAATTCATAGGCGTGGCCCACGCCGCCCTTCACGCCCAGGCGGCGGATGATGTGCAGCACCAGATCCTTGGCGTAGACGCCCGGCTGCAGCTGCCCATCCACCCAGATGCGCCGCACCTTGAGCTTGTTCATCGCCAGGCTCTGGCTGGCGAGCACGTCGCGCACCTGGCTGGTGCCGATGCCGAAGGCGATCGCCCCGAAGGCCCCGTGGGTGGAGGTGTGGGAATCGCCGCAGGCCACGGTCATGCCCGGCTGGGTGAGGCCCAGCTCGGGGGCGATCACGTGCACGATCCCCTGGCGGCCGCTGCCGAGGCCGTGCAGGGTGATGCCGTGCTCGGCGCAGTTGCGATCCAGGGTGGCGAGCGTATCATCGGCGAGGGGATCGGCGAAGGGCCGTGCCTGGGATGTGGTGGGCACGATGTGATCCACCGTGGCCACGGTGCGCTCTGGATGGCGCACGCCCAGCCCCAGATCGTTCAGGGCCGCGAAGGCCTGGGGGCTGGTCACATCGTGGATCAGGTGCAGGCCGATGAAGAGCTGCGTGGAGCCGCCCGGCAGATCCGCCACGCGATGCAGCTCCCACACCTTGTCGTATAGCGTTCCGGCGCTCACCCGCCCCTCTCCAGCAGACCGGTCACCCTAGGGCGCGGTGCTCCGGCGCTGGCGGCAGCAACTGCACCGGGCTCAGGGGAGCGGCTGCAGCTCCACGATCAGCTGCACTACATCGCTGCGGCCGCAGTCGGGGTCGCCCTGGCAGGAGGCCGCCAGAACCCGCGCCGTGCGGCGCACTAGCCGCACCCGCCGGCCGATCAGGTCGGTGCGCTCGCACAGCTCGAAGGCGGCCTCGAGGTTGCGGCGCACGCCCCTGGCGTCTTCCACTTCGGCGTAGCAGGCCCGATCGCCGTTCTGGAGGCTGCGCAGGATGCCCGTGGCGGGCCCCGATGCCGGGGACGGCAGCGCCAGGCCGGGCCGTGCCGCCATCCAGGGCAGTGCCGCCACCAACGGCAGCGCGGCGGCCAGAGGAACAGCCCGGCGCAGCGGAGCGTGCGGCATGGGCGGGGAATCAGGAATTCCACCACTGTCCCACCGAACCCACAACCACACCACCACGCGAACCCGACGCCTCCCCCCGGCAGAACCCGCGGCAGCCGCCGCCGACCGCCCACGTTCTGCGTTCGCCTGGCGGCGGCTCGGTTCAGCGCGCCCCAAGCCGCCGTTCGAGCAGCACGTAGCCCCCCCATGCCCGGCCGTGGTGCCCGCTGAGGGCCTCCGCCGCCCCGCCGCTGCGCATCAGCGCATGGAGGGCGCCATCGCAGCCCGCGGCCCGCGCCCGCCGGTGGGCCTCCTCCAGCAACCGGTTGCCCAGGCCCGCCCACCGCCGCCCCGGCTGCACCACCAGGGTGCGCACCACCAGGGTGGTGCCGCTGCGCTGGGCCAGCAGAAGCCCCACCAGTTGCGCATCCGCCCAGGCCAGCAGGGTGCAGGCTGGATCGGCCCGGCCCGCGGGGCCCTGCAGCCAGGCCTGGAATTCCTCCACCGGGAGGGGCAGGAAGTAGGGCTGATCGGCGAAGCCGGCCTGCACCAGCCGGTGGATCCGCTGAGTCAGCTCCTCGCCCGATGGCCCCGCAGGCGGTTGCCCCTGGCCCTGCAGCTCCCTCAGGCTCGTCAGCCGCACCCCCTCCAGCCGTTCCCGGCTGCGGTGGGCGGGCCGCCGCCGTTCCAGGTCGTCGCAGACACCGCAGTGGTAGTGGGCCGCCACCTGGAAGCCGCAGCTGTGCAGGTGGGCAATCCATTCAGGGCCGGGGGCCGGTTCCCCCGGGAACGCGAGCGGGGCGCCGGTGCGGCACCGGTAGGGGTTCCAGGTGTTGCCATCCATGGGGGCCAGCAGGCGGGTGCAGCCCGTTGCGGCGAGGCGCCCGCAGGCGTGCCGCAGGATCGCGCGTGCCGCGGCGGCATCGCCGGCGCTGAGCTCCCCGATCGCCCCCACCCGTTCGCCCGCCAGCGGGGGGGTGTGCTGCCACCAGATCGCGGCCCGGGCCAGCGGACGGCCGTCCGCTTCGAGCTGCCAGCATTCGTCGGCGGGCCAGAGGGCGGGGGCGGGATCGATCCGCCTCAGCTGGGCGGGGCCGGGCCGTTCCTCCGGCGGCGGCGCCTCGGCCAGCACCATCCGCCGGTAGAAGAACACCCGGTCGCGCCGGTGCAGCTGCGCGGCCCCTGGCTGGTCGAACCGCCAGCTGTGCGGCGGTGCCAGACGGCCATCGCGATCGGCCAGCCGGTTCCAGCCCACCAGCCGCGCCCCTGGCGCCGCGCTCCGATGCAGCCGGGCCAGCAGCTCCGTGGTGGCCTCCGGCGACTGGTACTCGAAGACATTGCTGAGGTTGAAGCGCTCGATCCAGCCGCTGGCGGGTTCCTCCTGCGCCAGAAAGGCGGCCAGGGAGAGGGGATGGAGCGCGAGGCGGTGGCGGTGGCGGCGGATCCGCTCCAGCTGCGGCGGCTGCAGAGCCCGCGGCAGGGGGCCGGGCCTGGGGAAGCCCCCCTGCAGGAGCCAGTGCAGGTAGGGGTTCTCCCGGGGGTAGGGGTTCTCCCGGGGGTCGAGCTCCACCAGCACGTGCCGCAGCCGCTCCAGCAGCAGGGTGCCCTGGCTGCCGCTGCCGTAGCGCACCTGGCTGGGATCGGTGCCGAGATGGCCCAGGACACTCCGGGAGAAGAAGAGGTGAAACAGCAGTCGCCAGCGCCGCCCGTCCCACCGGCGGGCATACCAGGCAGCGCGCTCCTGCGGACCCAGGCCCTCCAGCAGCGGCTGCCAGGCCCCTGGCCCCCGCACCAGGGGCAGCAGCCAGCGGCGGAAGGTCTCCAGATAGCGCTCGAACCGACCGGCCCGCAGCAACCCGCCGCCGATCAGGGCCGGCCGGGCGTCCCAGAAGGCCGCGGCCGTGGGGCTGAGGCGGCGGCGGCAGCGCCGGTAGAGCTCCAGCCGCCGCCGGATCCGCTCGGCCGCCGGCCGTTCCGGCGACGGGTGCTCCGGGGGCCAGGCCCCGAGCAGCGCCATCAGCTCCTCGTGGTTCAGGCCGGTGATCGCCGCCAGCTTCAGCTCCAGCAGGGCGATCTGGGCCGGGTTGTGGTCGAGCACGATCAGGCGGGCCGGTCCCTCGGCGAGCAGCGCCAGGCTGTTGTCCCCGCCCGAGCCGATCGAGAGCACGGTGCGCCCCTCCAGGGGCTGGAGCGCCTCGATCAGACGGTCGGCATCCTCCCAGCACTGTCCGTAGCGCAGGCTCGTGCCTGGGCCGCGCCCCCCGGGCTCAGTGGCCATCCCCCGCCCGGCCCAGCCGGCGCACCCCTCCGCTGCCGCCGTCGAGCTCGATCCATTCCCCGTCGGCGAGGTGATCGGTGATGCCCGCCAGCTCGGTGACCATCGGCAGACCCACCTCCCGCGCCACGATCGCCACGTGGGAGAGGGC
>JBJTWS010000300.1:0-5068 GCA_046081905.1 Synechococcus sp.
CGGCTGCCAGGGGCGAAAGGTCTTGGCTGTCTGCATGCCCCATCCTCTCGTCCAGATCCATTGCAGTCACTGGGATCCGGGCAGATTTATGGGCGTCTGTGGAGTGTCACGCGTTGTTCTATGCGCAACAGGCTCCTAGGGGGGCGAGGAAGCCGTGGGGGAGGCAGGGCTGCTGTAGGTCATCGGGGGAACCCGGGGCGCCGGGCCCCATCGATGTGCGCCCATTCAATCGGAGTCCCGCCGCCTGCACCGCAGCGCCAGGGTTCTGGGGCCTGGGCCTCAGAGATCCAGCAGGCCCGGTGGCGGCGTGATCCCGATCCAGCCCTCGGGAAGGTTCACCTCCGGCACGATCGCCTCCACGAAGGGGATCAGCCGCCGCCGCACCGCTTCCCCCTCCGCCGTGGCGGCGGTTTCCACCTCCAGCAGGTCGTTGCCGCTGTGGAGCAGGTCGGTGACGCGGCCGATCACCTCCCCGCCCGGGAGTAGCCGCACCTCCAGGCCCACCAGGTCGAGCAGGTGGAACTCCCCCTCCTCGAGGGGGGGGCGGTCGCGGCCGGGAACCATCAGCTCCTGGCCCACCAGCTCCTCGGCGGCGGTGCGGCTGTCGATCCCCGCGAAGCGCACCACGAACAGCTCCTTGCCCGGCAGCTGCCGGCCCCGCAGCAGCTCCAGCCGGCGGGGTGCTTCCCGGCGCCGCTGCAGCCAGCGGGGGCCGGGGCGGGTGAACCGTTCCGGAAAGTCGCTCAGAGGTAGCACCCGCACCTCCCCCTGCAGCCCTTGGGGGGCCACCACCCGCCCCACCACCAGCAGCTCCTCCGCCGGTGCCGCAGGGGATCCGGCCCGCTCGGCGGCGGGAGCGGGACGGCGGGAGGGCGGTTCGTGCATCGCCGGAGACGGGCCTTCAGCCCCGATAATGGCGCCACGCTCCGGCCCACCCGGGCTGTTCCCCATGGCCGATCTCCCCATCCTGCCCGGCACCACCGTGGTGGTGAACGACATCCGCTCGATCTACAACGGCTACCGCGGCTTCGTGCAGCGGATCAGCGGGACCCGGGCGGCGGTGCTGTTCGAGGGCGGCAACTGGGACAAGCTCGTGACCCTGCCGCTCAAGGCCCTGGTGCAGGCCTGAGCTGCAGCTGCCGCAGCCGCTCCAGGGCGGCCCGCGCCGCCTGCTGCTCCGCCTCGCGGCGGGAGCCGCCCCACCCCTCCGCCGCCACACCCTCTGATCCAGCGGCGGTGGGCAGGTCCACCTGGCAGTGGAAGCGCCGCGGGTCGCCGTGGACCCGGCTCCGCTCCTGGCAGCCGTAGCGGGGCAGCCCCAGACCCCGGCCCTGGGTCCACTCCTGCAGGGTCTGTTTCCAGTTGTGCCGGTCGGGATCGGCCAGCAGGGCGGCCGTGTCCCGCTCCCAGTGGGGATCCAGCCAGCGGTGCACCGCCCCGAGGCCGCCGCTGCCGCCCCCCCAGGCCTCGTAGATGCCCCCGATCAGGGCCTCGCAGCTTTCCGCCAGCACCGTGCGGCGGCCGGTCCGATCGCCGGCGGTGCGGGGACCCACCTGCAGCAGCGGCTCGAGGCCGCAGCTCTCGGCCAGGTCCGCCAGCCAGCGATCGCTCACCAGCTGCGCCCGCAGGGCCGAATGCTGACCTACCCGCAGACGGCGATGGTGGTGCTGCAGGTATTCCGAGGCCGCCAGCCGCAGCACCGCATCCCCGAGGAATTCGAGCCGCTCGTGGCTGTATCGCTGCCCGGCGGAGGTGTGGGTGAGGGCCTCTTCGATCGGCGCGAGCACCGCGTCACCGCCGCCGGGGCCTCCCGGGCCGCTGGGATCGAGGTGGAGCGTGCGCAGGAAGCCCAGAAGCTGCTGCCGTCGCTGCTGCGGCAACGCCTGGGGGGCCGGCGGCCGGGACTGGGCAGGCATGCGTGGCGTTCAGGACCTCAGCGAACGGGGGGGAAGGGGAGGAAAGCAGGACATAAGCCGGGTTCTGTTCTCCGCGGTCCGAAGGCCGGGAGGGTGATCATCTGTCTGGGACCGCCGTTGCCGGCGGCCTCGAGCGGCGCACTGGAAGCGGAACCGGTGTCATGGCCAACCGTGGTTCCTGGGCCTTGCTCCCGGCCGGGGTTTACCGAGCCAGCACCTCTCGATGCTGCTGGTGCGCTCTTACCGCACCCTTGCACCCTTGCCTGTGCACGGGCCGGGTTGCCCCGGATCCGGCCATCGGCGGTGTGTTTCTGTGGCACTCTCCTCACGGTCACCCGCACTGGGCGTTACCCAGCAAGCCTGGCCATTGGGGAGCCCGGACTTTCCTCAACCGGACGCCACACCCACCCCGAGGAACGGGGCGACTCCGGTCGCGACCACCTCGCCTACTTTCCGAATCCAACTCTAGGGATCGGCCCCGGCGGCACCGGGGAGAGTGGCAGCGGATAATGGGGTGCCGGGCCCGTCCTGGGGCTGTAGCTCAGCCGGATAGAGCGACGGTTTCCTAAACCGTAGGTCGCGGGTTCGAGTCCCGCCAGCCCCGCCTCCCGGTACTCCAGTCGCAGCAAGGCTTTCCAGGGATTCTAAGGCCCCAAATGCGGTTCAATGCCAGCTCTGGGGCTAGGCAAAAGACTAGGCAAATCGGACCAGATCGACCACGATTAGGCAAGTGGTTAGGCAAATGCGTTGCCCCCGTCCGACCCCTGGCTGGTCCGCCAGAACGCTGCTCTGAAGTTGAAGGGCCACGGGGTCACTCTCGATGTGGCGGGGGGTCGGGTGCGTCTACGGGCGACCATGCCGCCGCGGCCGACCGACCCACCCGGGGCGGAGGCCAAGCAGCAGCGCATCAGTACCGGTCTTGCCTACCCTGATCAGGCCTCTGAGTCTCTCAAGCTGGCCGAACAGCTGGGTAATGCCCTGGAGCGGCATCGCCTCGGGCAGGAGACCTTTGATTGGACGCCCTGGTTGCTCAATGGGCGGCAGCGAAAGCCGGCAGCCGTTCCTGATCAGCCGGAGGGGATCAGCGGCCGGCAGGCCATCCGGATAACCCGCCAGTGGTGGGGGAAGCAACGGCGCCGGGGCCCCTCAGCGGAAGACAGCTGGAAGGTGGATTACGACGCCCCTCTGGCACAGCTGAGGGACATCAGCCTCCTGCTGCCTGAGCACCTGGTGGCGCTGGTGGAGGTCACCCCAACGGGCAGCCGCTCGCGGCGACGGGCATCTCAGGCCGCGGCCACCGTTGCCAGGGCGCTTGACTGGTCCGATGAGCTTGTGTCCCAACTGCGGGGACTTGGCAAGGGCTACAGCGCTTCCCGCAGCCAGGCACCTCGTGATCTGCCCAGCAATGAGGCGATCGAAGCCTTGATCGATCGGCTCTCTCCCACATGGCAATGGCCGGTAGCAGTGGCTGCTGCCTATGGCTGCAGGCCCCATGAGGCTCTGCTGTTCGCCGAGGTCCAACCTTCTGGGCTGCTGCGCATCGCCGCCGGCAAGACTGGGGCACGCCAGTCGCTGGCGCTCCCGGTTGAGTGGATCCAACGCTGGTCGCTGCACACCAAGCGGCTGCCTGCGTTCAATCCCGAGCGCAGCCACCGTGATGTCGGGGCGCTGATGGGTCAGGCTTTCCGGCGCGCAGGTGCTGTGTTTCAGCCCTATGACCTACGCCACGCCTGGGCGGTGCGGGCGATTCACAACCCTAAGATCTCGCCGTCGCTTGCAGCCAAGTCGATGGGTCACAGCCTGGCGGTGCACAGCAGCATTTACCAGCGCTGGTTCGATGCCCATGAGATGGAGTCGCTGCAGGCGGTGCTCAGTGCAGCGTCCTGAGGTAGCGCTCCACGTTTACCAGATAAGAGTGACGCTTGCCAGAGGGGGAAGGAAGCTGGCGGTAGCAGTCGGGAGGGAAGCCACCCCGAAGAATTCGGGCTCTGAGTGCTCTCGGAGATTTGTAGTGCAGCAGCCGCGCCGCCTCGTTTAGGGGAAGCCAAGGACTGGGCTTCGCCATGGACTGGGGTTGGATTCGCGCGTTGAGCAGCCTGAGTTGGGCGGTGACTTGGGCCAGTTGATCAGATATCTGCTCCGGGAGCGTGTTCATTTGTGCCTGAAAATGTCTTTCTCGCAGTCTGCTGATCTATTGACTGAGGTCAAACCCTAAATGCAAGTCCTTTTCGCAAGCGATGCTAGGGTTTGCGAACGCCTTTGCCCTGCTTCAGCATCCCTGTGAACCTTGAGGGCATCACAATGCTGTCTTTGCAAGTCGAGCCTCGGCCTACTCTTCATGTTGCATTGAGGGTTGATCCTGTTCTTGCTGAGCAGATCGAGATGATCTGCAGACGTTTGAACGTTTCATCCCGTGGTGCTGTTATTCGAGCCCTTCTGAGAATGGCTCTTGAGCAGCTTGAGGCCGAAGGCGTTTGACTTTCAGTGCCTCTCGTTTCTTCGAGGTGGAGTCCCGCTATAATCCGTGCGGAAGGGAGCATTGGTGTGTTGGCTTGCCTTCAGTTGGAGGGCGTGCTCCTGCGACTTTGGCGAGCCAGCCATTTCAACGGGGCAAGTATCGTCATCGCAAGTCCATGGCAGTCGCGGCCGAATTAATTTCGGCCTGTCTTGGGCGGATTCCTTGATTTCTGTGCGGTCCTGTGATCCACGGACGCTGGAGCAAGCCGCGCACGAATTGGCGTCTGACAGTAAAGAAAGAATGCCAATGCGCATTGGATTTTATCTCCAGACCCTCGCGAAGGATAGGTATGGAAAACGGGCTATTGCGCCAGAGCGTTACGGAAGACTTCCCCAGTCTCGGTTTATCCAAGACTTCGGATCTGGCGCAGGAATATTCCGAATCAGAAGTGGAAAGCGCTGAACTGAAAAGCTACGGGTCGCCTACTAACGCCATAGTGATACAGCGCCAGCGATCGCGGCTCGAAAATGTGGCGCCGCAGCAGGACGATGTTCACCCAAAGGCTCGGGAGGATGACCTGTGGAAGCTGGAGGCGCGGGACCTATCAGCAAAGTTGTCCGCTCGGGGTACTGCTCTGAGCACCACTCCCGAGATTACAGCGATCTGTGGCTCCGGGACGCTCAGCGCCGGCCCC
>JBJTWS010000301.1:0-7028 GCA_046081905.1 Synechococcus sp.
GATGATGCCGATGCTGCTGGTCCACAGACCCATCACCGGCACGAACAGCATGAAGAAGTGCAGCCAGCGCTTGTTGGAGAAGGCGATCCCGAAGATCTGGCTCCAGAAGCGGTTGGCGGTGACCATCGAGTAGGTCTCCTCCTCCTGGGTGGGCTCGAACGCCTTGAAGGTGTTCGCCTGCTCGGAATCTTCGAACAGGGTGTTCTCCACCGTGGCGCCGTGGATGGCGCACAGCAGGGCACCGCCGAGGATGCCGGCCACGCCCATCATGTGGAAGGGGTTCAGCGTCCAGTTGTGGAAGCCCTGCAGGAAGAGCAGGAAGCGGAAGATGGCGGCCACCCCGAAGCTGGGGGCGAAGAACCAGCTGCTCTGGCCGAGCGGGTACATGAGGAACACGCTCACGAACACCGCGATCGGCCCGGAGAAGGCGATGGCGTTGTAGGGGCGGATGCCCACAAGGCGGGCGATCTCGAACTGACGCAGCATGAAGCCGATCAGGCCGAAGGCGCCGTGCAGCGCCACGAACGGCCAGAGACCGCCCAGCTGGCACCAGCGCACGAAGTCGCCCTGGGCCTCCGGACCCCACAGCAGCAGCAGGCTGTGGCCCATGGCGTCGGCCGGGGTGCTCACCGCAGCGGTGAGGAAGTTGCAGCCCTCCAGGTAGGAGGAGGCGATGCCGTGGGTGTACCAGGAGGAAACGAAGGTGGTACCGGTGAGCCAGCCGCCCAGCGCCAGGTAGGCGCAGGGGAACAGCAACAGACCGGACCACCCCACAAAAACGAAGCGGTCGCGCTTGAGCCAGTCATCGAGGATGTCGAACCATCCCCGCTGCGGCGCGCGTCCTACAGCAATCGTCATGGGAAGAAACGAAGGGTTGTCACGGGCGGGAAACCCGCGGGAGCTGTGGGATACCGGGCGATGCTAACAACGTTCCCAGCCACCGCGAGGCCGCCTGCAACGGGCTGACATGCCTTGCCGGATCTGGGTTCTCGCGGGCCCCCGCCGCCTGCGCTAGACGTTTCTAGTCTGGGGCCTTGGCCATGGCGGTTACTTCTACTGCAGCACCCAGATGCCGTCCCACTCGGGCCCCGGTGGATCCGCCCGGTAGTGGCGGCAGCGCTCCCGGTGCAGCTGGCTCAGCCGGTCGCCGGGATGGAGCTCCAGGGCCTGGCTGAAGGCCCGCTCCGCTTGGGCCCAGGCCCGCTGCCGGTAGAGCCGCAGGCCGTCGCGGTAGTGGTTGAGCACCTCCATGGGCCGCGGAAAGCTGGTGTCGTCGTGGAAATCCAGCACTTCGTGGATCACCACCGGCTGGGTCTTGCCCTTCACCACCACCCGGTCGGCCTCCCGCAGGCGGTAGGTGCCCCGCAGCCGCTGCAGGGTGTCGTCGCTGATCAGCATGCGGGCGCCGTAGTGCTTGCAGGCCGATTCCAGCCGCGAGGCCAGGTTCACCCCGTCGCCGATCACGGTGTAGTTCATCCGCTTCGGCGAGCCGATGTTGCCGCTCACCACCGTGTCGGTGTGCAGGCCGATGCCGATCCGGATCGGCGGCAGGCCGGAGTCGGCCCGGGTGCGGTTGAAGCTCTCCAGGCTCTGCAGCATGGCGATGCCGGCCCGCACGGCCCGGTCTTCGTCGTGCTCCCCGGGTACCGGCAGGCCGAAGATGGCCATGATCGCGTCGCCGATGAACTTGTCGAGCATGCCCCCCTCCTGCTGGAGGCACTCCACCATCAGGGTGAAGTAGTCGTTCAGCAGGCGCACGGTGCCCTGGGCGCCGAGGCTCTCGGTGAGGGTGGTGAAGCTGCGGATGTCGCTGAACAGCACCGTGGCCATGCCCTCGGCGCCGCCCAGCACCTCGGCGCCGCTGCGCATCAGCTCCTCGGCGATCACCGGGTCCATGTAGCGGGCCATGGTGCCCTTCATCCGCTTCTCCTCGCTGATGTCCTCCACCATCACGAGCGAGCCCAGCGGCTGGCCCTTCACGCTCTGCAGCGGCAGCACGTTGATGTTGGCGGAGGTGGTGGCGCCCTGGATCTCGAGCTCCGCATCGAGCACCGTGCTGGGTTCGCCCCCCTCCCGCACCTGGCGGATCCGCTCGGCCAGCCAGCCGTTGCGCCCCCCGAAGAACTCGGCGGCGCTGCGCCCCACGAGCTCGCTGGCCCGGGAGCGGAAGATGCGGCAGCCCGCCAGGTTCACGGTGCGGATGCAGTCGTCGTCGCCGAGGGTGAGTACGCCGTTCGACATGCTCTCCAGCATCGATTCGGCGTAGTTCTTCATCGTTTGCACGTCGTCGAACAGCTTGGCGTTCTCCAGGGCCACCGCCATCTGCGCGGTGAAGGCCTTCAGCCGCGCCGCATCGGCGTCGTTGAACACGCCGCCGCGCTTGTTGAGCACCTGCGTCACCCCGATCAAGCGGCCGCTCTTGCTCACCACCGGTGTGCAGAGGATCGAGCGGGTGAAGAAGCCGGTTTGCCGATCGAAGGCCGGATTGAAGCGCAGATCGGCGTAGGCATAGGGGATGTTCACCGATGTGCCGGTGGTGAACACGGCGCCGGCGATGCCGATGTGATTGGGGAAGCGGATCTTGCTGGCGCCCAGCCCCTCGCCGATCTCGGTGTAGAGCTCGTCGGTCTTCTCGTCGTTGAGGAAGAGGGTGGAGCGCTCCGCGTTCAGCATGCGGGTGATCGTGCCGATGATCCGCTGCAGCAGGGTGCCCAGCTTGATCTCGCCGGACATCTCCGACACCACGCTGAGGAACTCGGCCTCCTGGGCCCGTTTGGCCTCCGCCTCCTCCAGCAGCAGCGAGCGCTGCAGCGACACGCTCGCCTGCCGGGCCATCGCCTCCAGCAGCCGCAGATCCCGCCGGCTGAAGGGCTGCTGGCCCAGTTTGATGAGCACCTCCACCACGCCGATCACCTCGCCGTCCATGGTGCGCATCGGCGCGCAGGCGATCGTGTGGGTGCGGTAGCCCGTCTGCTCGTCCACGGTGCGGTAAAGCGCTCGTCGGTGTAGGCGTCATCCACCAGGAGGCCCTCGCCGCTCTGGAACACGTGGCCGGCGATGCCCACCGTGTTGAGCAGGCGAATCTCCCGCGCCAGGCCGCCGGCGGATTCGCGGCTGTAGAGCTCCTGGGTGCGGGGGTCGTTCACGAATAGGGTGCCCCGATCTGCATCGGTGGCGCGGGTGAGCAGCGCCAGCAGGTAGCGCAGCTGCCCCTCGAGGGTGGGCTCCACGCCCACGGCGGTGGACACCTCCAGCAGCAGGCGCGCCTCCGCCAGGGTGAGCCCGGCCAGGGGGTCGTGGCCGGCGGCCGTTCTGCGGCTGGGTCCGCGGCGGGTTGTGCTCATGGGCGGGCCCCGGCCGGATCGCCCTGCTGCTCCAGCCGGCGCCGCAGCTCCAGCACCGTGGCGTGCCACTGGCGGGCCTCCTCTTCCGCCTGCCGGCGCTGCTCCTGCAGGGCGGCGCGCTGTTCCTCCTGCTGGAGCTCGATCCGGTGCCGCAGGGCCTCGATCGTGCCGCGCAGCTCCCGCTTCTCCACCGCGGCGGCCTCCCGGAGCTCGCTGCACTCCTGCTCGGCGGCGCGCTGCTGCCGCTCCAGCTCGGTGCGCAGCGCGTTCACCGCGGCCTTCAGTTCGCGGCACTCCTCTTCCTTCAAGGCGAGCAGGGCCTCCCGCTCCTGCTCCGCCAGCAGCAGGCTCCGCTCCAGTTCCTCCCGCAGGGTGCGGATCGTGTCCTGCAGAACGCGTTCGAGCTCGGCACTGTCGATCTCGGCCCGGTCGATCCCCGCGCTGGAGGGGTCCGCGGCGCCGGCCGGCGGGCTGGCAAGGGGATGGCTGGCCGGATCCATGGGCTGCCGCAGCCCCCTTTATGTGGCGGCCGAGGGGCCCGTTCGTCAAGCCCGCCGCTCCGGAGGCCAAGATGGCGCCTCTCCCCCTGGCTTCCGCATGGCGGCTTCCCCAGCCCCGTCTCCCGCCTCCCCGAAGGCGGCGTCCGCCTCCCCCGACCTGCTCGAGCAGCCGGTGCTGGGCTCGCGGCGCCTCTCCAACATCCTCGTGGCGGCGGTGGTGAGCACCGGTGGGCTCGGCTTCCTGCTCACCAGCGCCTCCAGCCGTCTGGGCACCGATCTGCTGCCGATCGGCCACCCCGCCGCCCTCGAGTGGGTGCCCCAGGGGCTGGTGATGGGCTTCTACGGCGTGGCGGCCGTGCTGCTGGCCACCTACCTCTGGACCGTGATCGCCATTGATGTGGGCTCCGGCGTGAACCGCTTCGACCGGCGCGCCGGCCAGGCCACGATCGAGCGCCGCGGCTTCCGCCAGGTGATCCGGGTGGAGATCCCCCTGCGGGAGGTGCAGGCCGTGAAGCTCGACGTGCGCGAGGGCCTCAATCCCCGTCGCCGCCTGGCCCTGAAGGTGCAGGGCCGCCGCGATCTGCCCCTCACCCGGGTGGGCGAGCCGCTGCCGCTGGCGGATCTGGAACTGGCGGGAGCCCAGTTGGCCCGCTTCCTCGGCGTGGCCCTGGAGGGTCAGGGATGAGCACCACCTCTTCTGCCTTCCCTTCCCCGCGGCCCCGCTGGCGCAGCGCCCTGGGTCGCTGCCTCGGCGCCGGGCTGCTGGTGCTGCTGCCCCTGGCCCTGGCGGCCTGCGGCGCCGAGCCCAGCACCCAGGACCTGGGTTGCGGCGTCTCGCCGGTGCCCTGCCTGAGCGGCACGGCCCTGGTGCGGCTGCAGACCAGCCGCGGCACGGTGGAGATCAGCCTCGATGGCGATGCCGCTCCGCTCACGGCCGGCAACTTCGTGGATCTGGTCAAGCGCGGCGCCTACAACAACACCGCCTTCCACCGGGTGGTGCGGGAACCCACGCCCTTCGTGGTGCAGGGGGGCGATCCCCTCTCCGCCGATCCGAAGGTGCCCCCCAGCCAGTACGGCACCGGCAGCTTCCTCGATCCGGCCACCGGTGAGGCGCGCCTGATTCCGCTGGAACTGCGGCGCAAGGGCGAGGCCGGGCCCCGCTACGGCCAGGAGCTCACCACCCCCAGCATCACCCGCGACCTCGCCCTGGTGCACCAGCGGGGGGCGGTGGCCATGGCCCGCTCCAGCGACCCCAATTCCGCCAGCGCGCAGTTCTACATCGCCCTGGAATCCCTGCCGGAACTCGACGGCCGCTATGCGGTGTTCGGCCGGGTCACCCAGGGAATGGATGTGGTGGACAAGATCCAGCAGGGGGACCGGCTGGTGAAGGCCACCCTGCTGGAGGGCGGCACCCTGGTGAAGGGCAAGCCCTGAGGCCTCAGGCCGGCACCCGCTTGGCCGAGGCGGTGACCTTCAGGTAGGCGGTGTTCACACCGGAGGCCCGCTCCAGGGCCACCTTGCCGGTGCGGGCGATCTCGAGGATGCCGTAGCTCTCGAGCACCTGCTCGAGGGCCACCAGCTTGCCGGGGTCACCCACCACCTCCAGGGTGAGGGCGATTTCGCCCACGTCGATCACCTTGGCGCGGAACACCTTCACCAGATCGAGGATGGCGGAGCGCTGCTCCGGCGGGGCGGCCACCTTCAGCAGCATGAGTTCGCGCTCCACCGAGGGGATGGTGGAGAGGTCGGTCACGCCGAGCACGTTCACCAGCTTGTTGAGCTGCTTGGTCATCTGCTCCACGGTGCGGCTGTCGCCCTCCACCACCATGGTGAGCCGCGACATGCCGCTCTCCTCGGCCGGCCCCACCGCCAGGCTCTCGATGTTGAAGCCCCGGCGGGCGAACAGGCCCGAGATCCGGCTGAGGGCACCGGATTCGTCTTCCACCAACACCGACAGGGTGTGCTTCATCGCGGGGCGCGCCGTGGGCCGCAGGCTGGCCCCAAGTTACGCGTCCACCCCCTCGGCCGGGCCTGGATTCCCCGCCAGGGCGGCCAGCCAGGGCAGCACGGCCGCCTGGAAGGCGCCGGGCTGCTCGTCGTGGGGGCAGTGGCCCGCCTCGTCGAGCAGCACCAGCGGCAGATCGGGCCGGATGGCGCGGCACTGCTCCGCCACCCGGGCCGGCACGAGGGCATCGTTGCGGCCCCAGAGCAGCAGCAGCGGGCGGCGCAGCCGCCGCAGCAGCACCGGAGCGGTGGCCCCCGGCGGCCGCAGGGCCATGCCCACGCTCATGGCCCGCAGGGTGCGGGCGGCGCCGGGCCGCCGGGCCGGCAGGGCGATCAGCCGGTGCAGGGCGCGGTCGTCGAGCACGGGGCGCCGGTAGGCGCTCTGGATGCCCAGGGCCAGCAGCGGCGAGTGGGCCAGCAGGGGCACGATCGGCTCCAGCGGCAGCAGGCGGCAGAGCAGTGGCACCAGAGCGCGCTGCAGCCGCCGCCGCCAGGGCGGCCGCCGCTGGCCGCGGGGAGCCGTGAGCAGGGCGGGATCGGGCAGGGGGGCCGCCACCACCCCCCGCACCCAGGCGGGGAAGTACACGGCGCAGCTGAGGGCCACCAGGCCGCCGAGGGAATGGCCGATCAGCACGGCGGGCCCCTGCACCACCTGCTCGAGGAAGGCCTGCAGCTGCCGCGCCCAGAGGCGGTTGTCGAGGCGGCGGCCGGGGGGGGCGCCCGGCTGGCTGGAGGCCCCGAATCCCACCAGATCGAGGGCGTACACGCACCAGCCCGCCGCCGCCAGGGCGCTGGCGTTGCCGCGCCAGTGGCCGCTGCCCGCGGCGAAGCCATGCACCAGCAGCAGCGGCGGGTGGTGGCGCTCGCCGATCCAGCGCCAGTGCACCACCAGCCCCTGCCACTGCCACTCGGCGGCTTCGCCCCAGTGGATGGAGGGGGAGGCCGCCGGCGCCCCGGGCTGCGGCCTGGCCATGGGGGTGCGGTGGGGCGAAGGGGACCCCATCCTCAACGCTTCGTTCGTGCTTCGTGGCTCTTGATTAGGTAGCAAGCTCCGCAGCCAGCCCGGACAGCCCTAGAGTGGTACCTACGTACCAGGGGCGACGCCATGACTATGAACCGAATCCAATTCCAGCCGGGAGATGCGGTGCTGCTGCCAGGTGGCGGCCACCTCGTGCAGGCC
>JBJTWS010000302.1:0-4998 GCA_046081905.1 Synechococcus sp.
TCATTGCTGCCAGATCCCTGAAGCGGCCGTAATCAGACACGGTGACTGTACTCGCTTGGTGATAAGCGCATGGGGATGCTGGTGCTTGGCGATGCGTCTCGCCCCCTGAACGCTTACAGCCCCACATTGTGCCATCTGAAACGCAGTACTCCTTCCCGGTCTACAAGACCTCTGGGTTGATTCAGTGGGGGCTTAATCCTGTTTCCCGCTCAGTGGGTTCATCTGAGGAGGAAAATGTCCGACTCTTGCTTAAGGCTCTTCATGGGCTGACAATGGTTCTTGGGGGCTTTGGCAAGAGTTGGCGGCGTATTGACCATCAATTCTTTAGCCGTAGTCTGCGTTCTGGTGCCTATGGCAAGGCACCAATCGGCTGTCATTGGCAATGGATGCAACCTCGCGATCTGCCTGATCTTCTTCGGGTAGACTCCGCATCTGATATCAAGAAGCTTCTCGGCATTGCAAGGCAGTGCGCCAGAGAAAGATTAGGCTCTAAAGCAGGTAATGGCATCGTTCCATGGCAAGAAGTAGTGGATCCTGGCAGAATGCTGATATGGACAAGAGAGGCTTTTGATATTGGCGACTCGGTTGCGATGGAATGGCTGCATGCAAAGAAAAACGACCCTCAGGGCTTGCCAGTCTCACTTTGCCTTCATAGATCTGACATGGGGGGACGGCTCAAGAATCTACGGCTAGACGATAGACCGACAAGTGTTAGTCGTATTTGGCATCGTATGTACCCACTACAGGATCGCATAGAAAATAGGAGCATTTCTCAGGTAGCTGCAAAGCCTGCTAGTAATCCATCTGCATTCCAACGCGCTAGCCGGGGATCCAGCCCTAGAGCCTCCGGCCAGCAACAGTCGTATGACTTTTGGAGTGGTCCATTCCTGGAGACTCTAGTTCTCTTCCCATTTGCTCAGTTCTCCAAGAATCTCACGTTGGTTCCTGGTGCAGAGGCATTGTTAAGACAACTGGATGATGATCAAGGGCCGGCTGCCCAATTTCAGCGCCTCAACTGGTGATCTACTTCGTCTGATTCCATGACCCGTGTCCTGATCGTCAGCGTCGGCGGCAGTCCGGAGCCGATCCTCAAGGCGGTGGAGCTGCATCAGCCCGATGAGCTGATCTTTGCCTGCAGCGCGCCCCCTTGCCCCAGACCCAGCCTCGATCAGGTGATCGGTGAGGGAACACCTTGTCGGCATCAGCTGGAAGGCTGCGAGGAATGGCGGCCCAATCTGGTGACGCAGCTGGGCCTGCAGGGCTTCCGGCCTGATCTGCAGGTGATCGAACTGCCCGATCCCGATGATCTGCAGGACTGCCTCAGCCGCCTTCGCTTCTGTTTGCAGAGCTTGCCCGATCGCTTCAGCCGCTTGGAGCTTTGCGGCGATTTCACCGGCGGCACCAAGTCCATGAGCACGGCTCTCGCCCTGGCTCTGCTGGAGCAGAAGGCCACCCTGAGTGTGGTCAGCGGTCCGCGTGAAAATCTCGTGCGCATCGACCGCAGCGAAGGCTTGCGGATTGTCGATCCGATCCCCTTCCTGGCCCATCGCCTGCTGGCGGAGCGGCTTCCGCCTCTGCTGGAAGCCCATCTTTATGGCCGCGCCCGCAGCCTGCTGCTCGATTTCCACCGTGATCAGGCCGAGCGCCTCAGCCCCTCTCAGCTGGAGGCGCTCACCATCTTGATCAATCAGCTGCAGGTGCTGGTGTTGTGGGATCGCTTCCGCTGGCGTGAGGCCCTCGAGGCTGCCGCGGCCTCAGGCTTCGGCGACCACTGGCCCGATCTGCTGGCCTGGTGGCAGCGGGTGGAGGCCTCGCGGGAATGGGATCCCGGCTGTGAGCCCGCCGTGGCGATCACCGGCTATGAACTGGTGCAGGACCTGTTGCTCAATGCCCAACGGCGCGGTCGCCGCGGCTGGTACGATGATGCTGTAGCCCGTTTATATCGGGCCACGGAACTGCTGGCGCAGACCTATATCCGTCTGGAAATCGGCTTGGCCGAACCACACGACTGGATCCAGCGGGATCTGCAGCTGGCCACCGGTGAATGGTTCCCGAACCATGGAGTGAGTGGCCTCTACCGCTGGCTGCAGGAGCATGAAGCCAGGCGCGGCATGGGTAAAGGCGATCAAGGTCTCGGTAGCATCTACGCCCGCCAGCGGTATGAACTCAAGCAGCTGTTCGACACGCGCAACAAGTCACTGCTGGGTCATGGCCTGCGGCCGATCGAGCAAGCCACCTGGCAATCGCTGCAGGATCGGGTGAGCAACCTGTTGGATGTGATGCTCCACGAGCTGGCGATTGAACAGGGCCCGCAACCCTGTCAGTTGCCACGCCTGGAGTTGCTGCAGCAATCCTTTCTCTCCGATCTTCTGGACCCCTCGACCACGCCACAGCCATGAGCACAGTTCTGATCATCACCCTGGGAACCAGCCCGGAACCAATCATCAATTGCATCAGCAGCCTCCGGCCGGATCGCGTCGTGTTCCTGTGCAGCACGGAAAGTCAGGTGTTGGTGGACACGGTATTGAGCAAGGTGCCTCTGCATGATTTCCAGGCGGAACGCGATCTTGTGGTGCTGCAGCAACGCCTGTCGGGCAAAGGCAGCGATGGTGTGGAAAACGAGCTGGATCAGCTGGATCGGGTTTATATCCGTGCCCTGGATCTGTTCCTGCGTGTGCGCGATGAAGATCGCGGCTGCCGCATCATTGCCGACTACACCGGCGGCACCAAGACGATGACCACCGGTCTGGCGATGGCGGCGATCGATGATGGCGATGTGAAGCTGCATCTCACCGTGACGGATCGCAGCCGCGGCCAATCAGCCATCAGCGGTTACAGCAGCCCGGTGGCGGTCAGCACAGCGGCGATCCATGCTCGCCGTCTGCGTGATCGTGAACTGCCCTCCCTGCTCAAGCGCCACGACTACGAAGCGGCCCGCCAGGCGGTGCGTCGCGTGCAGGCCATCGTTGATCCCGATGCCGATACTCGCCAGTGGCTGCAATGGCTGGAGGCTTTGCTGGTGGGGCTCGATGCCTGGGATCGCTTTGATCATCGCCGCGCCCTGGATGTGCTCGAGGGTCTGGGTGACAGGCGCCTGCATCAACCGCTTCTGTTTCCGCTCAAGCGGGTGATCGGCTCACGCCGCTTGCTCGATCAGGAGGCCGAAGAGCAGCGTTGGCCGCAGATGAAAGGCCATGGCCTCGAGGCGGTGGAGGATCTGCTACGCAACGCCGAGCGGCGCGCCGGCCAGGAACGCTATGACGATGCCGTGGGTCGGCTGTATCGCGCCATGGAACTGACTGAGCAGTTGTTGCTCAAGATCGGGGTCTGTGAACAGGTTGGCCCCGAAGGCATTCTTACGGGAGATGTCGACCTGGAGCGATTGCCGGAGGCCCTGCAACCGCGTTGGCAGGCGAAGGCCGCCCAGAGCCATGCTGGTCAGCCCAGCGCCAAACCAAGACCACTCAAGATCGGCCTGGCGGATGGCTTCGATCTGCTCGCCGATCTGGGCCATCCCACTGGGCTGGAGTGGCAGCAACGTCGCGCCGAACTGATCAACGCGATCAACACCCGTAACAGCAGCTTGTTTGCCCATGGCTTTCAGCCTGTCGACTACAGCGGTTGGCGGGAGCTCTCCAGTCGGCTGGGAGGGTTCCTGCAGGCTGCGATCCAGCGCCACAGCTTGGACCACGGATCTCGCCGTGGCGAAGCCCTGGCCCTGCCGCAATTGCCCACCTCCCTGGTGGAGCTGATTTCTGTTGGCTGAGGCAGGGCTGCAATCCACCGCTTCTCTTGTTCTGTGCCCATCAACAGGCCTGCAGCTGGGGCTCGGTTCCTGGCCTGCAGCCCTCTTGCCTGCTATCCCAGGATCCCGTTTCACTCCATGATGAACACCTTGCAACGCTTCCATGATGCCCAGGGTGAGGGGCCGGATGCTGTGATCATGCAGGCTGTGTCTGAATTGCGCACCGGTCGGAAGCAGAGCCACTGGATCTGGTTTGTACTGCCTCAGTTGCGTGGGCTCGGGCAGTCGGCGATGAGCAAGCGCTATGGCATCCATGATCTGGCCGAAGCCCAGGCCTATCTGGCGGATCCGCTGCTTCGGGAGCGCCTGGAAACAGTGATCGAGGTGATCTCGGATCAGCTGCAGAAGCCTAATCAGAGCCTGAGCATCTTGATGGGCAGCGAGCTCGATGCCGCCAAGACGATCAGCAGTCTCACTCTGTTTCCCGTCGCGGGGCTCGCCAGCGCCGAGCGGCTGCTTGCTCAGCTCGGCCGTAGCTGCAAGCAGACCCTGCGCCATCTCCAGTGACCGCATCCGCATTCAGGGCCGCTGAATGGGTGGCGGTCACGGCAATGGGTCTATCGGGCGCCACGCCACAGCGTTGCAACGCCTTGACAGCTTCGAGCGCCGTAAGCGGTGGGCCCAGGACCGTCACCCCTCAAGGCCGCAGCGCAAGGAATGGGGGCTGCATCTGCCGAGCGCCTCGGCCGGAACGACGCGGGATCCACGGGATCCATCAGGCTCCGTCATTCGCAAGAGATCCAGCCGTTGCGATGCGCTAACCGTCATTCTGCATGATGTCCGATGCAGTTCTGATGATGACGCGAACTACCCTGTATGGCCTTGAAGGTCAGGTGCTGCGCCTGCGTGGCGTTGTCGATCGGTTTGGAAGCTTTGAGTACCAGGGAAAACGGCAGCAGACTGTATGCGTGCGCGATCTCGAACTGGTCAGCAACGGCGCCGCTCTGGAGCCGGATCACTGGTGGTTCCGCCTGCGCCAGCCCTGGAGCGAGGCTGGCATTCAGGTGGGCGACACGATCATGGTCACCGCCAAGGTGAGCCACTGCAGCAAGGGCAGCCATGATCCAACCCTCCCTGATGGCACCAGCATCCGCGCGCGCGAGTGGGTGATTGGTTTTGGCGGCCAGGTGCGCGATCTTGTCGTGGTGCGTCGCGGCCCTGCCCAGACCCTGCAGCTGAACGCCATTCAGGAC
>JBJTWS010000303.1:0-10286 GCA_046081905.1 Synechococcus sp.
CCGCGCCGCTGCGGAAGCGCCATGGCAGCCCCTGCCTGGTACGGCGGTGGAAGCCACGCAGCTTGCGCCGTTGCTGCAGGTGCCGCGTCCGCTCACCGGCAGAGAGGCGACCACGGCCAATGTGCTCGCCAGCCGCAGACCGCGCATTCTCCACATCGCCAGCCATGGCTTTTTCTGGAGCGAGCAGGAGGCCCGCGATCAGGCCCGCAGCTGCGGAGCTGCCGCCAGCGGTGCTCAACGCAGCGCCCCATCAGCCCAGTCCTCAGCCGGAATTGTCAGCACTGCCACCGGCAACACCCCCATCGCCCCAGCGGCTCCCACCACCAGCCAGACCTTTGCAGCGCTGCAGCGCAGCGGCATCGTGCTCGCCGGTGCCAATCAGCCCTGCCGTTCCGCGGAGCAGGATGGCTATCTCACCGCTGCGGAGGTGACGGGAATGGATCTGGAGGGCACTGAACTCACCACCCTTTCCGCCTGCCAGACCGGCCTCGGCGATGTGCGCAGCGGCGAAGGGGTGTATGGCCTGCAGCGGGCCCTGGCGGTGGCGGGCAGCCGCTCCACCCTGCTCAGCCTCTGGAAGGTGAGCGATGCCGCCACCCAGGAGTTCATGAGCCGCTACTACCAGCGCCTTAGGCGCGGTGAGGGCCGTGCGGAGTCGCTGGCGGCCACCCAGGCCGAGTTCCGCCGCGATCAGCGCTATCAGCATGTGTACTACTGGGGTGCCTTTCAGCTCAGCGGCGACTGGCGACCCCTGCCGGGGTGGTGATTTCGACCTACACTACGGCGGCCTTTCCTCGGTGGCTTTTCGCCGCTTCTGCCGATGAGCAGCAGCTACTCGGAGCTGCGCTATTTCGAGGCTGGTGGTAGACGATACCGCTCTACCAGTCGCCATCCTGCCCAGCACGAAGAAGCCGGCAGCCAGGAGCAGTCTCCTGCTGGCACAGATGATCTCGCCCCCGCCGACGGGATCATCAGCCTCAAGCCCGATCTCGCCCAGCAAACTTGCCAACGGTTGGAGTTGGGCATCCCCGATAAGGCTGGTGATCGGCTGCTGTTGGCGCTCTGCGCTGAGGATGATCCCGGTGCGTTTCTCTGCTTGCGCTGCCATGTCAGCCAGGCGCTGCTGCTGAAGGCCAAGGATCTCGTGGCTCAATTCAGCCCCCACACCGGGCTGGAATTGCATGAAGTCGCCAGCTTCGCTCTTCTGGATCGCGGTGAAGCGCTATCTTTTATCACTCTGCGCCAACAGCCAGAAAATAGGATCTTGCCATTCACCGCCCAGGTGATCTGCAGCTACGATGAACAGCGCGGTGCCGGCTTGCCCCATTGGGCTAAGTTTCGACTGAAATCCTATGTGCCGCTTAAAGACTATCTGCGTGATGTCCATGGATTACTCCTGATTTCTGATTGGGCTCTGTTGGCAGATAGCAGTCCCACCCGGATGCGGCAAGCCTGGCGTTTTCTCCCCGAATGTTCGCTGTCGCTTGAGCGGGCGATCGCTCTCCATGCTGGCTACTTACAGCAGTATCGCCAGGATCGCCAGGCCTATCGCCACCGTTATGGCCGCAGCAGTGACTATGAACCCAGCGATGCCCTGATCCTGGCTCTGCTGACGCCACCGGAGCCCAGCCCGCAGCAGGAGGCCAGCTCAAAACAGGAGGCCAGCTCAAAGCAGGAGGCGAGGTACACCCGAGAGGACCTCAGGAGGACCCGAGAGCAGCTCAGGGAGATGGCCCGTGCGATTCGGCGCTATCTCACACCCGGTTGGCAGAAAGGTCTGCAGCGGTTGTCAGACGACAGCAGCAACCAGGCGCTCGATCCGCTCGACACCCTGCCGGATCGCCGTAGTTTGCAGCAGCCCGATGAGGAGTCGGCAACCCAGGTGGAGCAGATTCGGGCCGCCCTGAATCGGGCCTTGGATCGCCACATGCCCGCTGTGATCGCTCCCACCGCCCAGGATCCGCTGTTGCTCTGCCTCTGGCATGGCTTTGCCGCTGGCCTCACCAATCGGATCAACGGGCCGCGGTGCGGCTGCTCCGCCGCCCAGGTGAGCAAGAAGCTCAAACCTGTGCAGCAGGCCACCATGGTGGCTCGCTTTGCGGCCCAGGAGTTGAGCCGGCTCCCCGGTTTTGATGCCGTGGCCGCCTCCCCGGAGGGGGCCGAGCGGATCGTGGAGGCGCTCCGGAACCAATTGCTGGCGCCAGAACAAACAGACGATGTCACCACCCCCCATCTCAAGCAATGGCTCCAACGTCACCTGCCGCCGCAATGAGTGATCCCACCGCCGATGAGCGGCTCGATGGCTTCCCGATCCCCGATGGGGCCATCGTGGTGCCGCTGCAGCCCCGCCCCCCGGCTGATGCCCCCACCAATCCCCCTCTCAATCCGCCTACCCAGTCCTCTGGCGAGGGTGGCGAGGGGGAGCTGCGGCAACTGCGGCATCTCGCGATCACGGCTCTGCGTTTCGCCCTGCAGGAGCGTCAGCTTGATCTACCCCTCGGCCCCAGCCTCGATCCCGAGGATCCCAAGCGGTTGCTCAGCCTCAATCATCTCGCCGTGCAGCTGGCCATCACCGGGTTGAGCAGTGATGTCGTCTCCTTTGCCACCAGCCCCTGGCGCCGACAGGAGACAGCGCCGCAGCTGCTGCTGGTGGCTGCCATCGATGATGAGCTTGGCGTGGTGCATGTGCCCGGAGTGCTCACCGCCGCCGAAGTGGCCAGCGCCGTCGGCCGCTGTGATCTGGAGCAGGAGAGCCTGGAGCTGCCGCTGGAGGCCTTCAGCGGCGGCCTGGAGCGCCTGTTCACCCTGGCCTTGCTGGTGCGACCCGAGGCGCTGCCCCGCCAGGCGCTGCAACCGGCCGCGCCCATGCCGCTGCTGAGCCAGGTGCTCGATTGGTGCCGCGGTGAGCTCTCCGCCGCCCTCGATGGCCTCGGCGCCACCCTCATGCCCGTGAGTGCCTCGGCCTTTCGCTCCGGCCCCAGCAGCGCCGAGGCACCCCCGCCCGGCACCCTGGCGATCGTGGCCCTGCCCCTCGGCTTGTCCGCCTCTGGAGAGCTCTGCACGGGATCGGAGGCGCTGCGCTGCATCGAACGCTTTCGGCTGCTGTTGATCCCCACCGAGACCACCAGCGCTGGCGCAGGGGTCGCCGGGGCCGAACCGCGACCGGATCAGCTGATGCTGCGGCTGCAGGCCGATCCCGTTGGTGATCTGATTCCTGATGGTGTGGAGATCACCGTGTTCCAGGGCGGGCGTCGTCAGAGCTTGACCACAGCCAGCAGCACCGCCCTCGAACTCAGGTTACCGGCGGATGATGCCTTGATCGCAATCACGATCACCCCACCATCTGGGCAGGCACTGCAACTTCCTCCTCTGCAAATCCTGCCTTAATGAGCTGTCTTGATCTCATCCTCCAGGAACTGACACTACAGACAGCTCCCCTACAACAGGCTCCCTCGCCGGCGCCCCCATCGCCGGGCCTCACCCCGCCGACTGGTTGGTCGCCCCGTGAGCCGCAAGGCGTATGTTCGGCCTTGATCAGCGTGGTGCTGCTCAGTCCTCACGGCAGTGACTCCTTCACCACAACCATCCCGCCTCGGCTGCTGCAACTGCAGCGGGTGTGGCTTGAGCGCTTCACCATCCACCACGATCCAGCGCCGCCACACGTTGAGGCCAGCGTGGTGAGCGCACGGGGCGCTGAGCTGGGTGCAGCCTTGCGGGAGTGGTTGCAGCAGCCCGATTGGGCGCCGTTGCAGCGGGCGCTGGAGCAAGAGCCGCATCTGCCGCTGCGCCTGCGTTGTCGTCCCTCGGAATCGGGGCTGGCCCGCCTGCCATGGGAGTCGCTGGCGCTGCAGCGGCCGATCTGGCGTCTGGCTGCCGCTGTGCCCCCTCCAGCTCGCACCAATCGCCTGCTTGCCCGTCGTCCCAGGCTCTTGCTTTTGGTGGGCGCCGAAAGCGGCCTTCACCTAGAAGACGAAGTAACTCAGTTGCAACGGCTGCAACAGCAGGGCGGTTTGGAGCTCACCCTGTTGCGCGGCGCCAGCTCCTGCTTGACGGAACTGAGCCGCCAGCTGCGCGAGCCGCTCGGCTGGGATGGGTTGGTGTACCTCGGCCACTCCGAGGCCGATCCCCGCACTGGTGGACGCCTGCAGCTCGGCGATGGCCGCTGGCTGTCGGGGCGGGAGCTGCAACAGCAGCTGGAGAGCGCTGTAGCTCAGGGCAAGCAACCGGCCCTGGTGCTGCTGAACAGCTGCTCGGGGCTGGATCTGGCCGATCGCTGCCTGGCGGCGGGGGTGCCGTGGGTGCTTTGCTTTCGAGAGCTGGTGCCCAGCCAGGCTGCCTCCCTGGCTTTCTGTAGCTTGATTCAGGAGCTGCAGAAGGGCCAGGAGCTGTCTGAGGCGGTGAGCCAACTGCGCCGCCAGCTCAATGAGCAGGGACCCGCCGGTTGTGCGCTGCTGCTGAGCCTGATCGGTGCCGATACGGCCCCACCGTTGCAGCTGCCCTTGAGCCGTTGGCAACAGTTCAAGCTGCGGCTGGCCCGCAGCAACCGCGCCCAGGCCATCGCGGCAGGGATCACCATCGCCCTGGGTCTGGTGCTGGATCTGAACCCCTGGTTACCACCCGGGCCCGATCTCCTGGATCACCGCCTGCAAGCCCAACGGCACTGGCGGCAGCTCACCGGAAACCATGGTCCGAAGCGGCAGGCCCTGCCGGTGCTTCTTCTCGATGATGGACCCACGGCAGCAGCCCTCGGGGTGACGCCAACTCCCAAGCGGGTGCCGCGCGCGGCCCTGGTGGCTGTGCTCAAGCGCGTCGCTCCGGCCGCTGTACCGATGGTGGCCATGGATGTGGTGCTCGACGAACAGGCACCCCACACGGCCGAACTGGCCGCCTTGATCCGTCAGCAACAACGCCCTCGCGTGCTGGCGGGGTGGTTCTCTACCCCGGTGGCGGCCAAGCGGCAGGGAGAGCGTTCGATTCCCCTGCCGGAACTGCGGGCCAGTGGACTGCAATGGCGCGATCTGGTGAGCGGTTTTCCAGGGAAGAGGGTGGATGGAGTGTGGCCGTTGCCCTTAAGGCTGTTCGCCTCGCTCGGGCCAGAATCCTTCGCCTGGTCGTTGGCTGAGGCGGCCGATTCGTCTAAAACACTCCGTCCGCTGCCAGACGATGTGGTGATGGATTGGTCCTTGGATTGGTCCAAGCTGATCAGCAACCTCAAGGTTGAGCACCTGGAGCAGCTGCGCAGCCCGGTGCTGCTGCTGGGTGCGGATGGCAGCATCAACGAAGAGGAGCCGGATCGCTTCCTGGCGCCACAGGCGATCGCGTCTTCACTGGAGCAGTGGCGCCTGGGCAGCCAGAACCTGCCTGGTCCCCTCCTGCAGGCCGCCCTGGCCCAGAGCCTGGCGATGGGCCACTGGTTGACCCCGCCTGTGTTGGCCACCACCACCACGACGGCGCTGACAGCGGGCCTGGGTGTTGTGCTCGCGGCGGCGCTCAGCCGACGTCGCCAGCGGCTGCTGCTGGTGCTCCTGCTCAGCGCGGCAGCGATTCCGCTAAACCTGGAACTCACCACCCGCTACAAACTCCTGTTTCCCTTGGCTTTGCCGATTGTTGCTCTCGCTTCTACCACCTTGATTCGCCATGACTAACTTGCCATCACGCCCTCGCTTTCCAGGGTCTGTCTTCCTGCTTCTCGGGCTGAGTTGCGCTGTGCTCATCGCGACGCCAGCGACTCAGGCCCGCGAGAAGAGTTGGTTGCAGAGTCTGCGGGAGCTGATCTTGAAGAACGAGGCTCTCGCTCCCGCTGGTACGCGCACGGAGTTCTCCAAGGGGGACAAGTCGCCAACCAAGCTGCTCTGCCTGATTTCCCCCCGGATCCAGCCCAGCAGGTCCGCAACATCGCAGGAGCCGCCCACCGTGGTTGTGGCCTTGCCACAACCAACCCTCCTGGTTGCCAGCCAGCTGGCGGAGTGGCAAGTCGCAGATGAGCAAGGCAATCCACTTGCTTCCACATTAGCCCGCGACGATCAACCGATCACCGGAGCCATCGCATTACCTGCCCTGCAACCACAGCAGACGCTGAATCTGCGCCTACGCCCGTTCGAGGCGGGGGGAGATGATTATGTTCTTCTCAAGCTGCAGGCTGCCTCGGCGACAGAGCAGGCACGAGCCCAGGCGCTGCTGCAGGATCGGCGCGATCGGATGAATGTGGTGCAGGAGTTGTTGCAACAGGGCCAACAAAACCTGGCGATGGAATTGGTGGCCGCCCCCTTGCGCAGCCCCTCACCAAGGCTGGAGGAGCTGCGGCAGTTGCTGATGCGGGAGGGCTGCAGGCCAGTCGCTTCTTAAAGAGCCTAGTGAAAAAATACAGGTCCTGGGATGCCAGCGCGGGGCATCCCAGGACCGCGATCATGACGGGTTCTCGGTCATAACAGGTCTTGATGACCCAGCTCGCTCCGCAAGGCAGGCCGGGAAAGCTACGACACACTCTCAAAAGGTTCCGTCCCCAAAAGCCTGGCTGCGCTGCCACAGCTGAGCGGAGGCGGCACAGCCCACTCCGTCGAATACGCATCAGGAAACGCCCGGCTTGCTTGGCGGAGCGTGCTGGCTGATCTGGCTGGCGCTTGCTGCCGCCAGGGCCACCGCCGCTGAGACCTGGAATCAGACCTTGGACCCTGGCACAAGAGGGGGATGTCCGGGCAGCCGATGCTCACCGGACGTCTGTAACCCTCGCGATGTTGAGTCTGATGGCCAATCGAAACCACATGGCAGGCAAGCCTCGGCCTGTTCTCAGTGCCACCCATGACAGCGTTAAGGCCGGCAACAGCCATGACGCCCCCAGGACCCACGCAAGCCACGAGTCACCACAACAAACCACAAGCCAAGCGGTCTAACTACTACGCAGGCTCTGGCGATCGCCTCAGCCGCTGCCCTGGTTGCGCTGCAAGCTTGGTCTTTGAACGCTCAAGCCAGGCTTCCTCTGGCTCCCGTTCAGTTCCACTAGCTTGTTGCCACTGCGGAGAGGGATATCGCCGCGGGCATCAGCTGTCAGTTGCTGCCGGTTCCCTCCTCAAGAGCTGACTGATATGGAGCCTTGATGCTCACGCAACCACGTCAAACCTGCGATTGCCAGTTTGCGATTTCCGGCTTGCGATTGCCAGCTTACGACTGCTAACCCACGATTACCAGCTCACTATTCAACCCTATCAGCATGGATCCAATTATTGACAATCAAGTCAGCTTGATCACATCCGATTCATCGAATCGGGCTGCCGCCCTTGCTGGCACGATGCAGCCCTATGGCCTTGGCGCCAGGATGGAGGAGCCGGCGACCGCGAGCCTCATCGAGCACTGGTCATGGGCACCTGGCGAGAGTGTTGGGCGTTGCGGCACAACTGAATCGCAATGCGAGTCAGAACCCATCACAGGCATTGGCAACGGCAAGCTGAGCGGTTTTGATTTAACTCTGGCTACGGAATCTGATGACGGCTTGATTTCAATCGCGGCGGCAGATTCATGGAATACCGCCAGTGCTCTCTTCGCTTCAGACTCCTTGATCTCGCCAAGCACTGGTAATCGATTTGCGATTCAGACCTGGGCAAGCAGGCAGGGTGGTTTTTGGGATACCCAGCAATGGATGACAGGAGACTTTAACGGTGATGGCCGCGATGACCTGGCCAAAGCCTTTAATGACGGCAGCCAGGCTTCGATCGATGTTCATCTCTCCAATGGCACTGGCTTCAGCCATCAGCGCTGGGCAACCAGGCAGGGCGGCTTTTGGGATACCCAGCAATGGGTGGTGGGAGACTTCAACGGTGATGGCCGCGATGACCTGGCCAAAGCCTTTCTTGATGGCAACCAGGCTTCTATCGATGTTCACCTCTCTAATGGCGGCAGCTTCAGCATGCAGCGCTGGGCAACCAGGCAAGGTGGTTTTTGGGATGCTCAGCAATGGGTGGCTGGCGACTTCAACGGTGATGGCCGTGATGAGCTCGCCAAAGCCTTTACGGATGGTGGCCAGGCTTCGATCGATGTTCATCTCTCCAATGGCACTGGCTTCAGTCATCAGCGCTGGGCAACCAGGCAGGGTGGCTTTTGGAATGCTCAGCAATGGGTGGTGGGAGACTTCAACGGTGATGGCCGTGATGAAATTGCTAAGGCCTTCACAGATGGTGGCCAGGCTTCGATCGATGTTCACCTCTCCAATGGCGGCAGCTTCAGCATGCAGCGCTGGGCAACCAGGCAAGGTGGCTTTTTGGATGCTCAGCAATGGGTCGCTGGTGACTTCAACGGTGATGGCCGTGATGATATGGCGAAAGCATTCAATGATGGTGGCCTCACATCCATAGATGTCCACCCATCCAATGGTGGAAGCTTTGCCATGCAGCGCTGGACAACCAAGCAGAGTAGTTTTTGGAACACCCAGAAATGGACTGCCGGAGACTGCGATGGCGATGGTCGTGATGACATGGCAAAAGTATACAATGCAAATGGATCATCATTTAGTGGAGTCGCATCAATCGATATCGGATTGTCATCCAATAACTACTACGGAAATTACAATGCCATCACGGGCTATGGCGAGGCTTCTGCGGAGCGTGCGATTGAGCGTCTTCTCAGCACGGGCATCCCTGATCTGCCGAATCAATACAGTGGCGGCTTGTATGGCATCGATCGCATTGGCGCCCCAGAGGCATGGAGCCAAGGCTACACAGGTCAAGGCATTGTGATTGCAGTCTGCGACACTGGTGTTGACAGGTTCCACCAGGATCTTGACGCCAATATCTGGATTAATTCTAGGGAGATACCTGGCAACGGCCGGGATGATGATGGCAATGGATTTGCGGATGATGTTAATGGCTGGAACTTTGCAGACAACAATAATAATACCCTTGACATTCATGGACATGGCACGCATGTTGGCGGCACAATTGTTGCCGAACGCAATTCTTTTGGCACTACTGGCATCGCTTATGGTGCAAAAATTATGCCTGTTAAGGTCCTCAGCGATTCAGGTCAAGGCACCTGGAGCAGTGTCGCGAACGGCATTCGCTATGCCGCTGATAATGGAGCCAACATCATCAACTTAAGCCTCGGTAGCCTCGTCAGCAATCCGACCCTGCAAAATGCGGTTGCTTATGCTTGGAATAAAGGAGTTGCTGTGATCATGGCTGCCGGCAATAATGGTGGTAGCAGCCCTATTTATCCAGCTGCTTACGCCAATCAATGGGGTATTGCGGTTGGTGCTATTAATAGCTCTGGAGCACTGGCGTCCTTCTCCAATCGTGCCGGAGCCGCGCAACTGGACTATATCACCGCAGCCGGCGTTACCGTGATGTCAACCTTGCCAAACAATCAATATACAGCCTATAGTGGCACCTCAATGGCTGCCCCCCATCTGGCCGGCGCCATGGCACTGTTGATGCAGGCGAACCATAGTAGTGGCCGCCATCTCCCCCTTTCCCAGCTGGAGAGTTTGCTCACCTCCTCCGCTAGCCAAGCTAACCAACAAGCAGCCGAGTTTGCCACTGCCTCTTTTCGCGTCAGTAGTGGCTCAGATGTGGATGCATTAAGGGAGATTCATCAGAATAAATTTGCGGCGAATGGTAGCAACTTATCCGATCAATGGTCCTTGCCGTTGACGAAAACGATGAACGGTGCCGCTTTTGTGGCAGGCGGTTCTCGTCGTTCCACCGCCAACAACCTGGGGCATAGAGGCGGGCGTCGCGGCGATCAGTTTAACGGTCAGTTTAGCGGTCAGTTTGATGCGTTAACCGTCATCATACCCCATGATGTTAGTTCGAAATGGCCAGCATCCCATCCTCTTGGGCAGGCCTCATCGGGATTGTGGGATGTGGGCTCCACCGGCCTCGATCAGCTCACCGGCCTGCGAGCTCCGCTTGCCGTCAACGAGCGGGAAATCAGCCCTGCGCTGCATCGCCGCGGCCGATCCTGGAGAAACAGGTGATGCCAGGCCTCGGCCCGTCGTCGCGGCGGGGTTGAACTCTCGATCTGGAATCCCGCTCCATCGCGGCGAACAGATCGTTTCTCCGGCAGGCGCTCAGTCAACGCTTGTCATGCCGCACCGGTCGGGAGGCAAGCCGGCCTGGCCGGGTACCCGTTCAGAGGGCGAGACGGCTCCAAGCGAGCAGCGATATTTCTGAGCTCTTGACGGCAGCCTGACTCCCGGCCCCATCTCACGGATAGACTTCATGAGATGAACACCCCTCCGGCTGGGATCCCAGAAGCGGACTGGTTGTCGTGGCCAGCCGACGCCAGGAGCTTCATCG
>JBJTWS010000304.1:0-10301 GCA_046081905.1 Synechococcus sp.
TCCTGGTCGCGGCTCTGGCGCTTGCGGAAGTTGTCGAAATCGGCGGCGATCCGCATGTACTGGCTGCGGAGACCGTCGCATTCGGCCTGCAGGGCCGCCAGCTGCTGCTCCAGCTCCCGCACCCGCCCTTCCCCCTCCAGCGGGGCTCCCTCCTCCGCAGGGGAAGGGGCCTCGGCCGGCGCCGCGGAGCCCTGGGCGGCAGCCTCCTCGGCGGCGACGGCATCGACATCGGCGGGTGCGGGACTGGCCTCGGTCACCGGATGGGTGTCGCCACTCATGCTGACTGGAACGCAAATCGGATCTAGACATGTTGGAACTCCGGGTCCGCCTCCCACAAGCGGCGGAAGCCCGCACCTCCGCGCCCCCCCGCCCCGAGCCCCGGGATTCCGGCCCATGACCCTCACCCCCACCCGTCCGGTCGCCGATGCCCAGTCGCCGGCACAGCAGCGCCTGGAAGTGGAACTGCTGCTCGGCGAGCCCGTGCTGCGTCCCCGCGAACTGCAGCAGGCCGACCGGGAGCTGCTGGCGGAGAACCAGCCGGTGAGCGCGGATCGCTGGCGGGTGCTGGGCTGTCTGCCGCTGCAGCGCGATGGCCAGACCCTGCAGGTGGCCATTCCCACCCACTGGGGCCCCAGCAGCCAGCAGAGCCTGGTGGAGGAACTGGCGGGGGCAGGCCTCACCGCTTCCCTCAATCTGGCCCTGGCCACGGACCTGACGGAGCAGCTGGCGGCGGCGGCCGCGTCCCCACCCGCGGAGGAGGCCGGCGAGGCCACCTCGGCCGTGGATGCCGCCAGCACCCTGATCGACGGGCTCGGGGGCATGGACGACGGCCTCGAGGAGGAGGAGGAAGAGGACCAGGTGGATCCGGGCCCGGCTCTGCCCCGATCGCTGATCGATGATCTGGCGATCTCGGTGGGCACCAGCGAGCTCAAGGAAGTCAAGGACGACCTCCTGGAACTGGAGGTGAACAGCGACACCGCCAACGCCTCGCCGATCGTGAGTCTGGTGGACCGGATCCTGATCGAGGCCCTCAGCGCCGGTGCGAGCGACATCCACGTCGAGCCGCAGGAGCACGCCCTGGAGGTGCGCTTCCGCCAGGACGGCGTGCTGCAGAAGCACTTCGAGGATCTGCCCAAGAGCCTGATCCCGGCGGTCACCTCCCGCTTCAAGATCATGGCCGACCTGGACATCGCCGAACGGCGCATGCCCCAGGACGGCCGGATCCGCCGCGCCTTCCGCGGCCGCAAGATGGATTTCCGCGTCAGCACCCTGCCCACCCGCCTCGGCGAGAAGGTGGTGCTCCGCCTGCTGGACAGCGGCGCCACCCAGCTGGGCCTCGACACGCTGATCACCGACCCGCAGGCCCGCGACATCGTGCGCAACCTGGGCTCCAAACCCTTCGGGATGATCCTGGTGACCGGCCCCACCGGTTCCGGTAAATCAACCACCCTCTATTCCCTGCTGGCGGAGCGCAACAGCCCCACGATCAACATCTCCACGGTAGAGGATCCGATCGAATACACCCTCAAGGGGACCACCCAGACCCAGGTGAACCGGGAGAAGGGTCTCGACTTCAACGTGGCCCTGCGGGCCTTCATGCGCCAGGACCCGGACGTGCTGCTGGTGGGGGAAACCCGCGACCTGGAGACCGCCAAGACCGCGATCGAGGCGGCCCTCACCGGCCACCTGGTGCTCACCACCCTCCACTGCAACGACGCCCCCAGCGCCATCGCCCGCCTCGATGAGATGGGGGTGGAACCTTTCCTGGTGAGCGCCTCGCTGCTGGGGATCGTCTCCCAGCGGCTGCTGCGGCGGGTGTGCGTCCACTGCCGCCAGAGCTACCGCCCCACGCCGGAGGAACTGGGTCGCTTCGGGTTGCTGGCCGGCCGGGAAACGAACGTGACCTTTTACAAGGCCAACAAGCAGCCGCCGGGCGGTGCCCGCACCTGCCCGATCTGCCAGGGCAGCGGCTACAAGGGCCGGGTGGGGGTGTACGAGGTGCTGCGGATCAACGAACAGATCGCCGCCGCCATCGCCAAGCGGGCCACCACGGATGTGCTGCGGCGCCTGGCCCTGGAGGCCGGCATGAAGACCCTGCTGGGCTATGGCCTCGACCTGGTCCGCCACGGCGACACCACCCTGGAGGAGGTGGAGCGGATGCTGCTCACGGACACGGGCCTGGAATCGGAGCGGCGGGCGCGGATGCTCTCCACCCTCACCTGTGATGGTTGCGGCGCCGGTCTGCGGGAAGAGTGGCTGGAATGCCCCTACTGTCTGCGCAGCCGCTGAGGAGACGGGCCATGGACCTGATGATCGAGGACCTGATGGGCAAGCTGGTGGAGGACGGCGGCAGCGATCTCCACCTCAGCGCCGGCCTGCCCCCATTCGGACGGTTCAACGGCGAACTGCGGCCGATGACGGAGACGCCCCTGAAGGAGGAAGACTGCAACCGGCTGATCTTCATGATGCTGAACAATGCTCAGCGCAAAAAACTGGAGCAGAACTGGGAGCTGGACTGCTCCTATGGCCTCATGGGCGTCTCCCGTTTCCGGGTGAACGTGTACCGCCAGCGGGGCACCTATGCCGCCTGCCTGCGGGCCCTGGGCAACAAGATTCCAAGCCTTGCCACCCTCGGCCTGCCGCCGATCGTGGAGGAAATGAGCCGCATTCCCAAGGGCCTGGTGCTCGTGACCGGACCCACCGGCTCCGGCAAGACCACCACCCTGGCGGCGATGCTGGATCACATCAACCACACCCGGGCGGAGCACATCCTCACGATCGAGGATCCGATCGAATTCACCTACCGCTCCGACCGGAGCATGATCCACCAGCGGCAGCTCAACGACGACACCCGCAGCTTCTCCAACGCCCTGCGGGCTGCCCTTCGGGAAGATCCCGATGTGATCCTGGTGGGGGAGATGCGCGACCTGGAGACGATCCAGCTGGCCATCAGCGCCGCCGAGACCGGCCACCTGGTGTTCGGCACCTTGCACACCAGCTCCGCCTCCCAGACGGTGGACCGGATGGTTGATGTGTTCCCTCCGATCCAACAGACCCAGATCCGGGTGCAGCTCAGCAGCAGCCTGATGGCGGTGTTCTCCCAGACGCTCTGCCGCCGCTGGAACCCCAGGCCGGGTCAGTTCGGGCGGGTGATGGCCCAGGAGATCATGGTCAACACCCCGGCAATCGCGAACCTGATCCGGGAGGGCAAGACGGCGCAGCTCTACTCCCAGATGCAGACCGGTGCGAGCATGGGCATGCAGACCCTGGAGAAGGTCCTGGCGGATCTGGTACTGGCGGACGAGGTGAAACTCGATGAGGCCCTGAGCAAGACCGCCAAACCCGAGGAACTTCGCCGCCTCGTTGACCAGCTCACCGCCTGAGCGGACTTCTCCCGCGTCCCTGGCCATGCCCACCTTCGTCGCCACCTACCGCACCACCCGGGGAAAGGAGCGGAGCCTCCGCCTCGAGGCCTCCGACGCCGTCACCGCCAAGCGGAATCTGCGCAGACGCGGGATCCACGCCACCTCGATCAAACAGCAGACCGACAGTTCCCCCACCGGCTCGGCCAAGACCAGGAAGGCCGCGGGGGGAAGCCTCATCGACCAGATCAACAGCCTGCTGGAAGGGAAGCCGGGCATCCGCGAGAAGGCTCTGTTCGCCAGCAAGATGGCCGCTCTCGTGGATGCGGGCGTTCCGATCGTGCGCGGCCTCAACCTGATGGCCGCCCAGCAGAAGCATCCGCTGTTCAAGCGGGCCCTCACCAGCATCAGCCAGGAGGTGAGCCAGGGGGACAGCCTCGGCGCGGCGATCCGCCGCTGGCCGAAGGTGTTCGACAAGCTCACGCTCGCCATGATCGAAGCCGGCGAAGTTGGTGGCGTTTTGGATGACACCCTGCGTCGCCTCGCCAAGTTGCTGGAAGACAACGCAAAGCTGCAGAACCAGATCAAGGGTGCGATGGGATATCCGATCGCAGTGCTCGTGATCGCGATCCTGGTGTTCCTGGGCATGACGATCTTCCTGATCCCCACCTTCGCGGAGGTCTTCGACACCCTCGGCGCCGAGCTGCCGGCCTTCACGCAAATGATGGTGAACCTCAGCGCCACGCTGCGCTCCAGCTTCTCCCTCTTTCTGGTGGGTGGACTGGTGACGTTCGGCTGGCTGTTCGGCCGCTTCTACGCCACCCCGGTGGGCCGCCGCCGCGTCGATGCGCTGATCCTGAAGCTGCCCCTGTTTGGCGATCTGATCCAGAAGACCTCCACGGCCCAGTTCTGCCGCACCTTCAGTTCCCTGGCCAAAGCCGGGGTGCCGATCCTGCTCTCCCTGGAGATCGTGCGCGAAACCACCGGCAACACGATCATCGCCGATGCGATCGATGGCAGCCGGCGCGACATCCTGGAGGGCATTCCCCTCAGCATTGCCATCGCCCGCAAGAACGTGTTCCCCGATATGGCCGTGGGCATGATGACGATCGGTGAGGAAACCGGCGAACTCGACGCCATGCTCACCAAAGTAGCCGATTTCTATGAAGACGAGGTATCCGCCGCGGTGAAGGCGCTCACCTCGATGCTGGAGCCGGCGATGATCGTGTTCGTGGGCGGCATCGTGGCCTCGATCCTCCTGGCCATGTACTTGCCGATGTTCTCGGTATTCGAAAAGATCCGCTGAGCTTCCACCGCTCAACGAGCACGAACTTCAAAACCCGCCCCGAGGAGCGCGCCTGGGTTCAACACCTACCGCTCCGTTCTCCCCCTGCCGCTTCCGCGCCCCGCAGGCCAGCCCCGCCAGCAGCACCCAGCCGGCCACATTGATGCGGCTGTCGTAGAAGGGAATGTCTGTGGCGTGCAGGGCCGCCAGCACCAGGGCGGCGGCCCACCAGGCGCGATCGAAGGGGCCCGCGGCGGCCATGCCGGCCCGGAAGGAGCGCCACAGCAGCGACAACACCACCCCCACCACCAGCAGGGCCACCGGCACCCCTTGGCTCACCGCCAGGTCGATCGGCAGGTTGTGGGGATGGCCGTGCCACTGGCCCGTGCGCAGGGGATAGAGCAGGCTGAAGGCGGCGGCCCCCCACCCCAGCCAGGGACGCTCGGCGATCAGCTCCAGGGCCACCTGCCACTGGGCCAGCCGGGTGGAGGCCTGCACCCGATCGGCCCCGTGATGGAGGTCGCTGAGGCGTCCCCAGATCGCCTCCGGCACCAGCTGCCGCAGGGGCTCCTGCAGCAGCGGCGGCACCCCCGGCAGGCTGGCGAGGGTCACCAGCAGCAGCAGCCCGAGCAGCAGGGGAAGCAGCCACAGCCAGCTGGCGGGCCCCAGCACCAGGGGCACCGCCAGCACCAGGGCTCCCCAGGCATTGCGGGAATCGGTGAGGAACACCGCTGCCACCACGCCGATTGCCAGGGCCAGCAGCACTCCCAGCCGAAGCAGCAGCCCCCGAGGTTCCACGCTCGCAGAGCCGGCGGCATCCCGCAGGCCCTGCCGCCACTGCTGAAGACCCTCCAGCAGGGCGGCCAGTTGCAGCGGCCAGGCCAGGACCAGCCAGGCGCCGGCGATGTTGGCGTAGTCGAACAGGCCGGAGAGCCGCCCCTCGGGGCTCCCGCCAGCCTCCAGGTGCCAGATCACCAGGCCCCCCAGGGCCTGGAAGGGTCCGCTCCAACCCAGGAACAGCTGGCCGAGGCCCGTGGCCACCACCGGCACGGTGCCCGCCACCAGCCAGAGGGCCACCCGCCGCCGGGCCTCGGGCGTAGCCAGGTAGGGCTGATACCCCCAGAAGGCCCAGAAGAAGGGCAGCCAGTTGGCCAGGCCCACCCAGGCGAGCCCGCCGCTGCGGGCCGTGAAGCAGCCCAGCACCATCAGCGCGGCGGCAAGCAGCAGCCAGCGGTTGGTGAGCTCACCCCAGGGGGAAGAACGGTGCCGGCTCCCCTGGATGAGCGCCACGAAGAGCAGCAGCCCCCCCAGGAAGGCGCTGCTGGCCAGCAGGAACAGCCCCAGCTGGAAACAGCGCCAACCGAGGGGCGAGGCCCCCTCAGGGCGGGCATCGAGCAGGCGCACATCCAGCGCCGCCGGGCGAATCGGGGGCAAGGGCCTTGCCGCGGAGCGCTCCATCCAAGCTCAGGCAATCACCGGTTCGCTCCCTCGGATCGTGCTCAGTCGAAGACAGCCGTGCGGCCGCGGTAGACCATCGCCTGCCGGCGCAGATGGAGCCGCAGGGCCCGGGCCAGGGCGAGACGCTCGGTGTCGCGCCCCTTGCGGATCAGATCCTCCACCTCATCGCGATGGCTCACGTGCACGGTGGCCTGCTCGATGATCGGGCCACCGTCGAGCTCCTCGGTCACGTAGTGGGCGGTGGCACCGATCAGCTTCACGCCCCGCTCCCAGGCCCGGTGGTAAGGCTGCGCCCCCTTGAAGGCCGGCAGGAAGGAGTGGTGGATGTTGATCACCCGCTGCCGGGCGGATGCAGTCGAGCCCGCGTCGCTGCCGAGGGCCTCCAGGAAGGCGGGGCTGAGCACCTGCATGTACTTGGCCAGCACCACCAGTTCGATCCCCTCCTCCTGCAGCAGGGCCAGCTGCTGGCGCTCCACCTCGGCGCGGGTGTCCGGGGTGATCGGCAGGTGCACGTAGCGGACGCCGAAGCCCCGGGCCACCCCCTCGAGGGAATCGTGGTTGGACACCACCAGCGGCACCTCCATCGGCAGCTCGCCGGAGCGGGTGCGCCAGAGCAGGTCCACGAGGCAATGGTCCTGCCGGCTCACGAAGATCGCCACCCGGGGCGTTTCATCGGAGAAGTGCACCTGCCCCTCCCCGCCGAGCCGCTCCGCCAGGGCCAGCACCGCCGGGGTGATCGCCGGCCGCGGCAGCCCGAAGCCCTCCAGGTCCCACTCGATGCGGCTGAGGAAGAGGCCGGCGCCGGCATCGGTGTGGTGATCGGCGTGGCGGATGTTGCCGCCGTTGGCCGCCACCCAGCCGGAGAGTTCGCTCACCAGGGCCGGCCGATCGGGGCAGATCACCTGGAGGATGGCCGTGGGGGAACTCATGCCGGCGCCGGTGCGGAGGGTGGTGAAGACGCAGAAGCCATTGTGCTCAGCGGGCCTGCGAGACCAGATACAGTCAGGCCCGCCTCTTTCGCCAGGTTGGAGACTTCCATGGATGCTGCCAGTCCCTCCACGGGTCTGTTCGGCCTGCTGCGCCGCCTGATGGTGGTGGGCGTGGCCCTGCTTCTGTCGGTGTCGCTGGCGGCCTGCGACGGGAGCCAGGGCCGCAAGCCCCCCAGCATCAGCCCCGCCGACATGGCGGTGATCACCCGCCAGGCGGAAGGCTTCCTTTCGGCCCGGGATCGCCTGCCGGAGCTCGCCACCCTGGTGAACGAGCGCGACTGGACCTTCACCCGCAACCTCATCCACGGCCCCATGCAGGAAGTGGGCCGGGAGATGCTGTACATCAACCAGCGGCTGCTGCCGGCGGACCGGGCCGAAGCCGGCGCCCGGGCCGAGAAGCTCAAGACCGCCCTCGCCCAGCTCGATGAGGCCGCCCGCCTCCAGGACGGCGACAAGCTGCGCAAGGCCTACATCCAGGTGGCCAGCGGCTTCGGGCTATATGCCCAGGTGCTGCCTCCCGAGGTGCAGCAGGCCCTCAAGCAGGCCTGAGTAGCGCCACCGCTCGGGTGGGGCCCCTTCCCCCCCCGCCGGACCACCTCCGCCCCCGGGACGTCCTCGTTCTCGGGGGCGGTCTTGTGGGGGCGTCCGCCGCCTGGCTGCTGGTGCAGCGGGGCCATCGGGTGACACTGGTTGCCCCGCAGGGCCAGGAACGGAGCGGCAGCGAGGCGGCTCTGGGGCTGCTGATGGCGGATGTGTTCCACCGGGGCCGGGGACGAGCCTGGCAGCTGCGGCAGCGCAGCCGTGCCCTGTGGGACCAGTGGTGCGCCCAGCTGCAGCAGGAGGGGTGGCCCCTGCCGCGGCGCCGGGGCCTGCTCCTGCTCGCCGCCGATGCCGAGGAAGCCGAACGCCAACGCCGGCTGGTGGCGGAGCGGCAGGCCGCGGGCCTGCCCCTGGAGTGGTGGGATCGCCAGCGGGTGGCGGAGCTTGAGCCGATCGTGCCGGCGGCGGCCCACGGCGGCCTCTTCTCCCCCCGTGACGGCCAGATCGATCCGCTCTCGGCCCTGGGGGCACTGCTGGGCTCCGCCCAGGCCTCCGGAATGCAACGGTTGGAGGGGCGCGCCCTGCGCCTGGAGCGGCGGGGCTCGGGAGGCTGGCGGGTGATTCTCGACGACGGAGGCCGCCTGGAGGCCCCCTGGGCGGTGGTGGCGGCGGGGCTGGGGTCTGCGGCGCTTCTGGCGCACTCCCCGGATGCGGCCACTTCCGCCCCGGGGGTCGTGCTGGAGCCGGTGCTGGGCCAGGCCCTGGAGCTCGAGGTCCCCGCCCCCGTTCCCTGCGCGGCAGACTCCCGGGCCTGGCCCGGAGCCCTGAGCTGGCGGGGTATCAACCTCGTGCCGCGGCCCGACCGGGGCCCGGGCCGCCTCTGGCTCGGAGCCACCCTGGAGCCGGGCGGGCGGGCCGATCCAGAGGCACTGGAGCGGATGCAGCAGCTGGAGGGCGACGCGCCCCCGTGGCTGCTCCAGGCCCGGCGACGGGAGCAGTGGCAGGGCTGCCGCTGCCGGCCCGTGGGCCGGCCGGCGCCCCTGCTGGAACCCCTCGCCGAGGGGCTGCTGCTGCTGAGCGGCCACTACCGCAACGGGGTGCTGCTGGCACCAGCCAGTGCCGAATGGGCGGTGGAGCAGATCGAGCGGGCCTGAGCCGGCAGCCACGGGCCAGCAAAAAGCCCCCGCCCACAGGGGGTGGGGGCCAACAGGGGGGCGCCCCGGCAGGGAGCGCCCGTAGCCCACAGGCTCACTTGCTCTCCGTGAACTCGGCGTCGATCACATCGTCGCTGCCGGCGGCGGCACCGGCTCCCGACCCATTTCCCCCGGGGGTTCCGGCGGCGGCACCCTCGGCACCGGCCTGCTGGTACACGGAGGCACCGGCGGCATAGAGGGCCTGCTGGAGCTGCTCCAGCACGCTCTTCATGGTGTCGTAGTCGTCCTTCTCGATCGCCTCCTTGAGCTGCTTCGAAAAGCCCTCCACCTTGCTCTTGTCCTCGGCGGCCACCTTGTCGCCCAGCTCGCCGAGCTGCTTCTCGGCCTGGTACACCAGGGTTTCGGCCTGGTTCTTGAGGTCGATGCGCTCGCGCTTCTCCTTGTCGGCGGCGGCGTTGGCCTCGGCATCCTTCACCATCTTCTCCACCTCGTTTTCGCTGAGGGTGGAGGCGCCGGTGATCGAGATGCTCTGCTCCTTGCCGCTGCCCTTGTCCTTGGCGGTCACGCTGAGGATGCCGTTGGCGTCGATGTCGAAGGTCACCTCGATCTGAGGCACGCCACGGGGAGCCGGGGGGATGCCGTCGAGGCGGAAGGTTCCGAGCGATTTGTTGTCGGAGGCCATCTCGCGCTCACCCTGCAGCACGTGGATTTCCACGTTGGTCTGCCCGTCCACCGCGGTGGAATACACCTCGGTCTTCTTGGTGGGGATGGTGGTGTTGCGGGTGATCATCTTGGTCATCACACCGCCGAGGGTCTCCACGCCGAGAGACAGCGGGGTGACGTCGAGCAGCAGGATGTCCTTCACCTCACCGGCGAGCACACCGCCCTGGATGGCGGCGCCCACGGCCACCACCTCGTCGGGGTTCACCGTCTGGTTGGGGTCCTTGCCGGTGATGCGCTTCACCAGCTCCAGCACCGCGGGGATGCGGGTGGAACCGCCCACCATCACCACCTCGTCGATCTCGGAGGTGGAGAGCTTGGCGTCCTTGAGGGCCTGCTCCACCGGCACGCGGCAGCGGTCGATCAGGCGCGAGGCCAGCTCCTCGAACTTGGCGCGGGTGAGGGTGAGATCGAGGTGCTTGGGGCCCTCCGGGGTGGCCGTGATGAACGGCAGGTTGATCTCGCTCTGGGTGGCGCTGGACAGCTCAATCTTGGCCTTCTCCGCCGCCTCGGTGAGGCGCTGCAGGGCCTGCTTGTCGGCGCGCAGATCGATGCCTTCGTTGGCCTTGAACGTGTCGGCTAGGTGATCAACGATCACCTTGTCGAAGTCGTCACCGCCCAGGTGGGTGTCACCGGAGGTGGAGAGCACCTCGAACACGCCGTCGCCCACCTCAAGCACGGACACGTCGAAGGTGCCGCCACCCAGGTCGAACACCAGGATGCGCTCGTTGCTCTTCTTGTCGAGGCCGTAGGCCAGGGCGGCCGCGGTGGGCTCGTTGATGATGCGCAGCAC
>JBJTWS010000305.1:0-8472 GCA_046081905.1 Synechococcus sp.
GGCTGCGCTCCATGATCTCCTCGATCGCCTCGATCTCGCCGCGCTGGATGTAGTCCTTGCAGGCGTCGGTGTTGATCAGGATGTCGTGATAGGCGGCACGTTTGCCATCGGTGGTTTTCAACAAACCCTGGGCGATCACCCCGAGCAGGGTTTCGGACACCTGGATCCGCACCGGCTCCTGCTCCTCCGGTGGGTACATGCCCAGCACCCGTGCCACGGTTTTCACCGCGGAGTTGGTGTGCGGCGTGCCGAACACCAGGTGACCGGTCTGGGAGGCCTCGATGGCGGTGGCGAGGGTTTCCTGGTCGCGGATCTCCCCGATCAGGATCACGTCGGGGTCTTCCCGCAGGGCCGCCCGCAGGGCGTTGTGGAACTTCTTGGTGTGCTGCCCCACCTCCCGGTGGCGGATGAGGGATTGGCGGCTCACGTGCACGAATTCCACCGGATCCTCGATCGTGAGGATGTGGCGGCTCATGTTGCGGTTGATCCAGTCGATCATGGCCGCCAGGGTGGTGCTCTTGCCCGATCCGGTGGGGCCGGTCACCAGGATCATGCCCTTCGGCCGGGCGGAGATTTTCTTCAGAACCGGCGGAAGATGCAGTTCCTCCAGGGTGGCGATGTGCTGCGGAATCAGCCGCAACACCATGGCCGGGCCGCGCAGGGAGTCGAGCACGTTGATGCGGACACGCGCGAAGGGGAAGGCGAAGCTGCCGTCGAATTCCTTATCCCTCTGGAAGCCATCGATCTCCGCCGGCGACATCATCTCCCGCAGCCAGCCCCGGAAGGTGGCCAGGTCGGTGACGGGCCAGCCGGTGCGCACCATCTCGCCGCGGGCGCGGTAACGGGGCTCCTCCCCCACCCCCAGGTGCACATCCGAATGCTTGCGCTCGTGGGCCAGCCGCACGATCTCCTGCAGGGTGTCGGGCTGGGCGCCATAGCCCTCGGCGGGGGGCGCAGCGGGTTCCTCCTTGGCTGGGGCTGCCGGGGGGGCTGCCGCCGCAGCCGGTGGTGGGGGCGGCGGTGGCGGGGCCACCGGGAAGGGCGAGGGGAAGGCCGAAGTCCCGGCGGGGGGAAAGGGCGAAGGCGGAAACGGAGAGTCGGCCTGGGCCATGCCTGGGGCGGGATCGGATCGAGTCTCCCCAGCTTCGCCCCAATCAACCCAGGAGGCCACCATCCCTAGGATCGGGCCATTGCCGCCCACTCCGGATGCCACTGGTCTCGATCGTGCTGGGCACCCGGCCGGAGGCGATCAAGCTGGCCCCGGTGATCCGCGCCTTCCAGCGGGATCCCTCGCTGCGCACCCGGGTGGTGCTCACCGGTCAGCACCGGGAGATGGTGAGCCAGGTGATGGAGCTGTTCGGCCTCCAGGCCGACCACGACCTGGCCCTGATGGCCCCGAAGCAGACCCTCACCCACGTGACCTGCGCCGCCCTGCAGGGTCTGGAGAAGGAATTCGGCGAGCACCGCCCCGACCTGGTGCTGGTGCAGGGCGACACTACCACCGCCTTCGCCTCGGGTCTGGCCGCCTTCTACGGCCAGATTCCCGTGGGCCATGTGGAGGCGGGTCTGCGCACCGACGATCTCTTTGACCCCTTTCCGGAGGAGGCCAACCGCCGCCTCCTCTCCCAGATCGCCCAGCTCCACTTCGCTCCCACGGCCCAGTCGGCGGCCAACCTGCGGGCCTCGGGGGTGGTGGGGGAGATCCTCACCACCGGCAACACGGTGATCGATGCCCTGCTGCTGATGGCGGAAACCGCACCGGACTGGAGCCTCCCCGGGCTCGACTGGGGCAACCAGCGGGTGCTGCTGGCCACGGTGCACCGGCGGGAGAACTGGGGCGAGCGCCTGCAGGACATCGGCCGCGGCTTTCTGAGCTGCTGGAGCGCTTTCCCGACACGGCCCTGCTGCTGCCCCTGCACCGCAATCCCACCGTGCGTGAGCCCCTGCAGACGCTGCTGGGCGACCATCCCCGCGCCTTTCTCACCGAGCCGCTCGACTACGACCGGCTGGTGGCGGCGATGCGGGGCTGCACCCTGCTGCTCACCGATTCCGGCGGGCTGCAGGAGGAGGCGCCGGCCCTGGGCAAACCCGTGCTGGTGCTGCGCCGCACCACCGAGCGGCCCGAGGCGGTGGAGGCGGGCACGGCCCGCCTGATCGGCACCGACACCGCCGACATCGTGCGGGAGGCCAGCCGCCTGCTGGAGGAGCCGGAGGCCTACGACGCCATGGCCCGGGCCCACAACCCCTTCGGCGACGGCCAGGCCAGCGGCCGCATCCTGGCCGCCGCCCGTCGCTTCCTCGGCCTCGACTGACCCTTCACCGGCACACCTGCGCTCAGTCGCCCGTGGAGCGCTTGCGGGCCCAGGGGGGCAGGTCGATGAAGACCCGCTCGCCGGGCTTGAGCCCCTCCAGGATCTGGGTGTCCTTGCCGCTGCTGGAGCCCAGCTCCACCGGCTGGAAGGTGGGCTGGCTGTCCTTGCCCACCCGGAGCACCCCCGGGCGGCCCTTCTCGGTCACCACCGCCACGGTGGGGATCACCGTTTCGGCAGGCAGGCGGCCGGTCTGGAAGTCGATGTCGGCGGTCATGCCGATCCGCAGCTCCGGAGCGGGATCGAGCAGCTGCAGCTTCACCTCGAAGGAGGTGACGTTGTTGAGCTTGATCGCCCGGGGCGCGATCCGCCGCACCCGCGCGGCGAAGCGGCGGTCGGGGAAGGCGGCGACCCGCACGCTGGCCTGCCGGCCCACCCGCAGGCGGCCGATGTCGCTTTCGGGCACCTTGGCCACCACCTCAAGGCCCTGGGCCAGCTCCACCACCGAGGAGCTGGTGGCGCCGGCGGTGGCGGAGGCCGTGGTGGTGGGGGTCACGAAGGCGCCGGGGTCGGCGAAGCGCTGGGTGATCACCCCATCGAAGGGGGCCCGCACCAGCAGTTCGTCCTGCTCCACCCGGCGCTGCTCCAGCCGCTGGCGGGCCGCCGCCACGCTGGCCTGGTCCACCTGGTAGGCCCCCAGGGCCCGCTGGTAGTCGTCGGCGCTGATCGCCTGGTTGCTGAACAGCTGCCGCCGCCGCTCCCATTCGCTGCGGCTCCGCTGCAGCTGGGCTTCGGCGGAGCGCAGGTTCGCCTCCAGCTCCTGGAGCCGATCGGTGATGTCGCCGGCTTCCATGCGGGCCAGCAGCTGGCCGCGGCGCACCCGGTCGCCCTCCTCCACGTAGAGCTCCTGCAGCAGGCCCTGCCGTTTCGGGCTCACGTTCACCCGCCGCATGGCGTCGAGCTCGCCGCTGGCGGTGACGACCCCCGGCAGGGATCCCTCCCGTGCCACCACGGTGTACGGGGTGAGGTTGCGGCCGCCGTTGCTGCGCTGCCGCTGCCACAGCGCCGCCCCCCCCAGCGCCACGGCGAGCACGAGGGCGCCGGCCACCAGGCGTCGGCGTCGGGTCCCGGATCCGCGGGGCGGGGCCACGGCCGGAACGGGCTCCGTCGCGGGAGGTGCTCCGGGTTCGGGGTGGGGCCGGCGACGCGGCCGCAGGGGGGCGAGGGCGGGAATGGGCCTGATGCCGACTTTGTTCCAGTCTTTCGGGTCGCGGCCACGATTGGGGGGCCGCGGCGGACGGATCTCCGACGGGGCGCAGGATGCCGGCGACTAGATTCCGCCGATGCTCAAAGCCGGAATCGTGGGACTGCCCAACGTGGGCAAGTCCACCCTGTTCAACGCCCTCGTGGCCAACGCCCAGGCCGAGGCGGCCAACTATCCCTTCTGCACGATCGAGCCCAACTCCGGGGTGGTGGCGGTGCCCGACCCCCGGCTGCAGCAGCTCTCCGATCTGAGCGGCAGCAAGGAGATCATCCCCACCCGGGTGGAGTTCGTGGACATCGCCGGTCTGGTGAAGGGCGCCAGCCAGGGGGAGGGGCTGGGCAACAAGTTCCTGGCCAACATCCGCGAGGTGGACGCCATCGTGCACGTGGTGCGCTGCTTCGAGAACGACGACGTGATCCACGTGGCGGGTTCCGTGGATCCGGCCCGCGATGCCGAGATCATCAACCTCGAACTGGGCCTGGCGGACCTGTCCCAGGTGGAGAAGCGCCGCGAGCGGCTCAAGAAGCAGGTGCGCACCAGCAAGGAGGCCCAGCTCGAGGATGGCGCCCTGGCGCGGATCCAGGAGGTGCTCGAGGCCGGCGGCGCGGCCCGCTCGGTGGCCCTGAGCGAAGAGGAGACGGCCCTGATCAAACCCCTGGGGCTGCTCACCGCCAAGCCGATCATCTACGCCACCAACGTGAGCGAAGACGACCTGGCCGCGGGCAATGCCTACTGCGAGGCGGTGGCGGCCCTGGCCGAGCAGGAGGGCGCCGGCACCGTGCGGATTTCGGCCCAGGTGGAGGCCGAGCTGATCGAGCTGCCGGAGGAAGACCGCTCCGAATTCCTGGCGGGGCTCGGTGTGGAGGAGGGCGGACTGCAGAGCCTGATCCGCGCCACCTACGCGCTGCTGGGCCTGCGCACCTACTTCACCACCGGCGAGAAGGAGACCCGCGCCTGGACGATCAAGGCCGGAATGACGGCCCCCAAGGCGGCCGGGGTGATCCACACCGACTTCGAGCGCGGCTTCATTCGCGCCCAGACGATCGGCTACCAGCAGCTGCTGGAGGCCGGCTCCCTGGCCGAGGCCCGCAACAAAGGCTGGCTGCGGGCCGAGGGCAAGGAGTACGTGGTGACGGAGGGCGACGTGATGGAGTTCCTCTTCAACGTCTGATTCCGCTGCGTTTGGAGGAGCGGATGGAGCGGGGAATCAGCTCGGCTGCACGGCGTTTTCGCCGGTGAGGTGGAAATCCAGGCAGAGCACGTAGGGCAGATCGGCGCTGCCGTGCTGCAGCAGCACCGCCACCGTGCGGCAGGGGTTGCCGGTGGCGAGGCTGATGTAGTTCTCCGTGGTGAAGCGGGTCAGCCCCGTGTCCGTGAGGCTGTAGAAGTACTCCTTGTAGGAATGGTTTGAGCCCCGCTCCGCCGGCTCGAACAGGCGGCTGCGCTGCACCTTCAGGTCGGTCGGCATGTGGGTATCGGACACCTGGATGCCGCGGGAATCCAGCAGGTAGGTGGCTTCGATCGTCTCATGGGCCCGCAGCAGCAACCGCAGGGCCTGATCAAAGCCGCCTTCTTCCACCGCCTGCAGCAGGGCACAGCCCTGCTCGGCCAGCTGCTGCAGCTGCTGGCTCTGGTGGCGGCGGGCCCGCAGCCGCTCGGTGGCCTGATGCCGCTGCCGCTGGGCCGCCTCGGCCAGGGGGGGCATCAGGCCGGGGAGGTCGAGGGTTCGGAGGGGACTGGGCCGAGCGAAGAAGAAGCCCTGCAGGAGCTCGGCGCCGAGGGCGGAGCAGGTATCCACCTCCCCCTGGGTCTCCACCCCCTCCGCCAGCACCATGGCGCCGATGCTGCGGCTGAGGTTCACCAGCGCTTTGACCGTCTCCTGTTTGAAGAAATCGCGATCCACCTGGGCCACCAGGTGACGATCCAGCTTGATGATGTGCGGCCGCAGCTGGGCGATGCGGGGAAGGTTGCTGTCGCCAGCTCCGAGATCATCGAGGGCAATCAGAAAGCCATGGTCGCGGTATTCATCCACGAAACGCCGCAGGGCCAGCAGATCCAGCACCTGGCTCTCATTCACCTCGATCACCACATCCTCGGCTTCCAATCCGGCCTGCTGCACGGCGTGCCGTAGCCAGCCGGAGCCCACCACGCCGGCATCGATCACCGAGGCTTCGAAATTGAGGAACAGCAGGGGGCGGCTTCCCCCGGCGGGAGGCTGCCAGGCCTGGAAGGTCTCCAGGGCCCGCTGGCGGCAGAGGCGATCCACCTCCAGCAGCCGCCCGCAGCGCTGGGCTTGGAGAAACATCGGCCCCAGGGCCATGGTCTGCGGCCGCGCCAGGGCCTCCAGGCCCACGATCGAGAGGTGCCGCAGGGAGAGAATCGGCTGGAATTCCACCAGCAGGGAGCGTTCCCGCAGCAGCTGATCGATCGCCTCGTCTCCGGATGCAAAGGAAGAGGACGACACCATCGTCATGGCCTGGGGAAGCGCCCTACCCTCTGGGAACCCTAGGGACATACCCCCGGCGTCCTGTAGCGAACGACACTGAAGCGGCGCAGCCAGGACACCCTCGGCCCCGGCCCCTCAGGTAAAGGCCTTGAAGTCGATGCAGAGCACGAAGGTCTGTCCCGTGGGGTGTTCGAACACCACGGTCACGGTGCGGCAGGGCTGGCCCGTGGCCAGGCTGATGTAGCTGTCGGTGGTGTAGCGCTGCAGCCCGGCGTGGATGAGGCTGAAGAAATACTCCTTGTAGGAGTGATCCGTGCCGCGGGAGGCAGGTCCGAACAGGCGGCTCGGCAGACCCGTCACCGGCTCGGCCATGTGGGTGTGGCTCACCTGCAGGCCCTGGCTGTCAAGCAGGTAGGTGGCTTCGATGCCGGGATCGCTGTGCACCAGCCCCTCCAGCACCGTGTCGAATTCCGCCGGATCGGTGGCCTTGAGGCGTTCGCAGGCCAGGCCCGCCAGGGTGTGGAGCACGCTGCCCACCTGGCGGCGGGCCTGGAGGCTGTCCACCGCATGCTCCCGCTGCCGTTGGGATGCGGTGACCAGGGCCGGCAGCAGGGAGGGGAAATCGAGGTGAATCGGTGCCTTGGGGCGATCGAAGTGGAAACCCTGGAAGAGTTCGGCGCCGAGGGAAGCACAGGCATCCACTTCCTCGAGGGTTTCCACCCCCTCGGCCAGCACCAGACTGCCGATGCTGCGGCAGAGATTCACCAGGGATTTGATCGTCTGCTGCTTGAAGAAATCATGGTCCACCCCGGCGATCAGGTTGCGATCGAGCTTGATGATGTGCGGCCGCAGCTGGGCGATGCGCGGCAGATTGCTGTCGCCGGCGCCGAGATCATCGAGGGCGATCAGAAAGCCAAGATCGCGGTGGCAATCCACGAACTGGCGCAGGGAATCGGGATCGAGAACCTTGCTTTCATTCACCTCGATCACAATGTCGCCGGCCCGCAATCCGTGCGACTCCACGGCTGCCAGCAGGGAGTCGGAATTCACCACGGCCCGGTCGATCACCGAAGCCTCGAAATTCACGAACAACAGCGGCCGCGTGCGGCCCACCGAAGTCAGATTGCCGTAGGCCTCGAAGGCCTTGCGGCGGCAGAGACGATCCAGCTCCAGCAGCCGTCCGGCCGCGGCGGCCTTGGCGAACATCTCGGCCACCCGCATCCGATGGGGACGGGCCAACGCCTCCACCCCCACCACGGCCTTCTGCCGCAGCGAGAGGATGGGTTGGAAGTGGATGTCGAGCTGCTCCTGATCGATCAGGTCGTGCAGATCGGGCAGCCAGGCCTCGACCCGCGAGCTGCCGGCCAATCCGTCGGCCTCCCCCAGCACCTGGAGGAACGGACGGGGGGAGGCCCGCAGCAGCTTGCGGGGCAGCTGCGTTCGGCGGTGGGACTCGTTGGAGGACGACCCGCTGTCCGGGCCCGGCTCGTTGCCGTGGGTCAGGGGGTTCTCTGGAACAGGATCGGGTGAGGTCTGCTCCGGATCCTCAGCAGGGAGCGGAGCTTCCGGTCGTGTCATCGAGCTTTCCCGCGACCAGCTCGTATCGGCCTCACCCTAGGCAGAAATCCGCGAAACGCTAGTGCTGCCGGGGCACGGCGCGATGACGTTTTCGCTACCGCGCCGGCCCTGGAGGCCTCCTCCCGCCGCGCGGTGCTCCCCGGGGCAGGCCCGGTGGGCGCATGGGCAAGAATCCAGGCAGCTGAGCAGGTCGGCGATGCCCTCCCCGCAGGAAACCACCCCCGAGCCCTCCCACAACTTCGACGTTCAGAAGGAGCTGCACCGCCGCATCCGCAACGATCCCGACTACGACGACTGGGAATACGGCACCGAGCCCCTGCCCCACGAGGCCTGGGTCGCTCCGGAGCCGGAGTCGGCGGCAGAAACACCGGCTGACGCCGCCTCCTCAGGGCAGGAGGGTGGCCCCGCGGGGGCGTAGGCGCCGCGTCACAAGCAGCCCCATGCCGCACCCCAGGGCCATGGCCAGCCACAGCGCGGTGCCATGGCCCTGGCGCTCCAGCACCTCCCCCGCCAGCAGGGGCGCCACCAGGGCGCTCACCGCGAAGCACTGGGAGAACAGGGCCAGGGCCAGACCCTGGTGCTCCAGGGGGGTGAGTTCCACCACGGCCTCGGTGGCGATCGGCAGGAAGGCGGCCTGACCCAGCGCCAGGGGTACCTGGGCCAGCAGGATCCACCACAGGCCCGCCCCACTGAAGGCCGATCCCGCCAGCAGCAGGTTGCCGGCCGCGAAGCTGAGCAGGCTCAGGCTCAGCCCCTGGGCCACAGGGCGCCGGGCCAGGCGCTGGCCCACGGGCCACTGGAGCAGCAGCAGCAGGATCAGCTGCAGGCCGATCAGCAGGGCTCCGCCGGCCTCCGGCAGCGGCGGACGCCGCAGG
>JBJTWS010000306.1:0-3138 GCA_046081905.1 Synechococcus sp.
CAGCAGGCCGGCCGCCTCGAGAAAGTCGCCCAGTTCCTCCGACTGGCCCACCCGGGCCTGCGCCGCTCGCTCGGGCGGCGGCGCGGCCTGCTCCAGACGGGCCGCATCGGGGCTGCCCTCCCCAGGACTGGTCTCCCCGAAGACGGCGGCGCGCATCGCCTCGGCGGCGGCTTCGGCGGCGGTACGAACCATGGCGCGGCGCCTGTGGCGCGATCCCGGACAACCTCTTCTAGAACAAACGCAGGCCGCTACGGTCGGGAAGAACATCTGTTCCCTACCGGAGGCCTGGGTGCTCACGGGGCTGCGTCTGCAGAACATCGCCCTGATCGAACAGCTGGAGCTCGGCTTCTCCGCCGGGTTCACCGTGTTCACCGGCGAGACCGGGGCCGGTAAGTCGCTGCTGCTCGATGCCCTCGATGCCCTGCTCGGCGGTGCCCAGGGCAGCGCCGGGGCCCGCTTGCTGCGGCCCCGGGCGGAGCGGGCCGCGATCGAGGCCAGCTTCCGGGTCCATCCCCAGCTGCAGGACTGGCTCGATCAGCAGGAGATCGAGCCCCAGGAGGGGGAGATCCTGCTGAGCCGCGAGTGGCGCCGCAGCGAGGAGCGGCTCACCAGCCGCCACCGCCTCAACGGCGTGCTGGTGGGCCGCGGCCAGCTGCAGGAGCTGCGGCCCCTGCTGCTCGACCTCACCGTGCAGGGCCAGACCCAGCAGCTGGCCCGCCCCGGCCAGCAGAGGCGCTGGCTGGATCGCTTCGGCGGCGAGGAGCTCCTGGCCCTGCTGGAGCCCGTGCGCCGGGCCTGGCGCACCTGGCGCCAGGTGGCCAGCGACCTCGAGGAGGCCCGGCGGGATCAGCTGCGGCTGGAGCAGGAGCGCAGCGCCCGCGCCCAGCTGCTCGAGGATCTGGAGGCCGCCGGACTCGAGGATCCCCACGAGCGGCAGCGGTTGCAGCAGGAGCAGGACCGGCTCGCCCATGGGGTGCGGCTGCAGGAGGGCGTGATGGCCCTGCTGGCCCGACTGGTGGAGGGGGCCGAGGCGGCGCCGGCGGTGCTGGATCACCTGGCCGCCTGCGAGCAGGAACTCAGCGGCATGGAGGCCCTCGATGGCAGCCTCACCCCCCTGCGGGAGCGCTGCACCGAGGCGGTGGTGCAGCTGCAGGACCTGGCCCGGGACCTTGACCGCTACGCCGCCTCGCTCGAGAGCGACCCCGAACGATTGGCCGGGTTGCAGGAGCGCCTGGCCCAGCTGCGGGCCCTGGAGCGCCGCCATGGCCTTGATCTGGCCGCCCTGATCGAGCGGCGCGACGCGCTGCAGCTGCAGTTGCGCGGGGATGGGCCGGATGAGGCGCTCGCGGCCCTGGAGGAGCAGGAGCGCCAGGCCCGCCGCCGGCGCGACGACGCCAATGCCGCCCTCACGGCCCGCCGCCGCTCCGCGGCCGCGGCCCTGGAGCAGCAGCTGATGGAGGCCCTGCGGCCCATGGGACTGGCGAACGTGCGCTTCGCGGTGCAGGTGGAGCCGGCCGCGGCCGGCGAGGAGGGGGCCGATGCGGTGGCCTTTCTGTTTTCGGCTAATCCCGGCCAGCCCCTGGCGCCCCTGGCGGAGGTGGCCTCCGGTGGGGAGATGAGCCGCTTCCTGCTGGCCCTCAAGACCTGCCTGGCCGCCGCCGATGCGCCGGTTGCCCTCCTGTTCGATGAGATCGACACCGGCGTGAGCGGCCGGGTGAGCGGCGCCATGGCGGAGCTGCTGCGGCGGCTGGCCCGGGAACGGCAGGTGTTCTGCGTCACCCACCAGCCCCTGGTGGCGGCCGCGGCCGATCACCACTACCGCGTCTCCAAGCAGGTGGTGGAGGGGGTGACCCACACGCGAGTGTCCCACCTGCGGGACACTCAGGCCCGCCGCCGCGAACTGGCGGAACTGGCCGGGGGGGACGCGGGCCAGGCCGAGAGCTTCGCCGCCAGCCTGCTCGACCGCGCTGCCGCGCCGCCCCTGCCAGACCGCTAGAACCGCCGCAGCACCGTCTCGGCCCCCTGTGACCCCCGTTCCGCCGCGCTGGTCCACCGACCGCATTCCCGACCAGACCGGACGGATCGCCCTGGTGACCGGGGCCAGCAGCGGCCTGGGCCTGGAAACCGCCCGCGCCCTGGCGGCCCGGGGCGCCACGGTGGTGCTGGCCTGCCGCAGCCGGCGCCGCGCCGAGGAGGCCCGCCAGGAGCTGCTGCCCCACGCCAAGGGCCCCCTAGATCTGCTCGATCTCGACCTGGCCGATCTGGCCCGTGTGGAGGCGGGGGCGCTGTGGATGGAGAGCCACTACGGCCGCCTCGACCTGCTGATCAACAACGCCGGCGTGATGGCGCCGCCACGCACCCTCAGCCGCGATGGCTACGAGCTGCAGTTCGCCACCAACCACCTCGGCCACTTCGCCCTCACCCTGGCGCTGTTGCCGCTGCTGCAGGGCCAGGCCGATCCCCGCGTGGTGACGGTGACCTCCGGCGCCCAGTACTTCGGCCGCATCGCCTTCGACAACCTCCAGGGGGAGCGCTCCTACGACCGCTGGCGGGCCTACGGCCAGAGCAAGCTGGCCAATGTGATGTTCGCCCTGGAGCTGCAGCGGCGCCTCGAGCGCGCCGGCAGCTCCGTGCGTTCCCTGGCGGCCCATCCCGGCCTGGCCCGCACCAACCTCCAGCCCGCCTCGGTGGCCGCCAGCGACGCCCGCTTCGAGGCCCTCGCCTACCGGCTGATGGATCCCCTCTTCCAGAGCGCTGCCATGGGGGCCCTTCCCCAGCTCTTCGCCGCCACGGCGCCTGAGGCCGACGGGGGCGGCCACTACGGCCCCGACCAGTTTGGCGGCCTGCGGGGCTGGCCCGCCGCGGTGCGGGTCGCCCCCACCGCGCTCGATACGGCTCTCTGCGCCCGCCTCTGGGAGCGCAGCGAGGAGCTCTGCCGGCAGGCCTGCCCGGCCCTGGCGGGGCGCTTCGCTGCCGTGGTGTCCGCCCTGCAGCCCGCCTAGGAGCCTGTTGCGCATAGAACAACGCGTGACACTCCACAGACGCCCATAAATCTGCCCGGATCCCAGTGACTGCAATGGATCTGGACGAGAGGATGGGGCATGCAGACAGCCAAGACCTTTCGCCCCTGGCAGCCGG
>JBJTWS010000307.1:0-8348 GCA_046081905.1 Synechococcus sp.
GATCGACGTCAGGAAGGCCAGAACGAAGCGGCTCACCGTGGTGGCGAGCCAGATCGTGGTGGCCAGCGGGATCACCACCAGCAGACCGGCGATCAGATCGTTCTTCAGGTCCTGCTGGAGGCGGTCGCTCAGCGGCTGATCAGGTCTGGGACTGGATGGAACCAAGTGGCAACCCGGAGCTCCGGCCGACAGCAACCTGCAGGCAACTTAGCCAGGCGCCCCTTCCGATCAGAGCAGGGCGACCAGCGCCACCAGCACGAAGGACACCGCCAGCACCGCCGCGGTGCCGGTGCCGCCGATGCGGCGCTGGTTCACCGCCAGGTCACGGGCCCGCTCCTGCTGCTTGAGCTGCTGCTCGGCCTGATCGAGCTGGCGGCCCATCAGTTCCTTCACCATCTGCCGCTTCTGCTCGTCGGTGCCCTGGGGGGGCAGCTGGCCGGCCTGCTCGGCCTGGCGCACGAACTGGTTGATCGCCTCGGGGTTCTCCATCTGGGCCCGGGCCATCTCCAGCTGGCCCCGCTTGGCGGCCAGGGTCTGGTCGGTCTGGTCGGCCATGGCGCGGTCGCCGCTGATCGACACCGGCACCGCCACCAGCAGGGCGATCGCCAGCAGCGCCGAGAGGGCCGCCACCAGCCAGCGCAGCGGCGTGCGGCCCTCGGCGGGATGGTCGAGGCGGCTGCCGAACAGCATCAGCAGCACCCCCACCAGGGCCATGGGCGACTGGGTCACCAGCCGATCCACCAGCAGCTGGCGGAAGCCCTCCTCGCCCCAGTTCCAGAGGGGCAGGAGCACCATCAGCTGGAGCAGGAGCAGCACCACCAGGGTGACCCCGAGCCAGCGGAGCAGGAAGCCGAGGCGACCGAAAGTGACGGAGCTCACAGGCAGGATGACCGGATGGCGCAACTGTACGGGCGATGAGTGGCGCTGCCCTTGCGGCCGCCCTCAAGGAGCAGGCCCTGGCCCTGGGCTTCGCGGTGGCCGGCATCGCGTCGGTGCCCGCCGGTCCACGCCTGGCCCTGCGCACGGCCGCCCTGGAGCGCTGGCTGGCGGCGGGCCACCAGGCGGACATGGACTGGATGGCCGATCCACGCCGCCGGGCGGTGGAGGCCCTGCTGCCGGGGGTGCGCAGCCTGCTGGCGGTGGGGCTGAACTATTACGTGCCCGCCACCCGGGCGCCGGGCAGCCTGGCGGTGGCCCGCTACGGCTGGGGCCGCGATTACCACCGCGTGCTCGACGGCCGGCTGCGCCAGCTGGGCCGCTGGCTCGAGAGCCAGACCCCTGGGGTGCGCTGGCGCGCCTGCGTCGACAGTGCCCCCCTGCTGGACAAGGCCTGGGCCGAGGAGGCCGGCCTGGGCTGGATCGGCAAGAACGGCAACCTGATCCACCGGCGACGCGGCTCCTGGCTGCTGCTCGGCCACCTGCTCACCACCCTGGAGCTGCCGCCGGACCGGCCCGCTGAACCCCTCTGCGGCTCCTGCAGCCGCTGCCTCACGGCCTGCCCCACCGGCGCCCTGCCGGAGCCCTTCGTGGTGGATGCCCGCCGCTGCATCGCCTTCCACACGATCGAGAACCGCGAGCCGGAGCTGCCGGAACCGATCGCCGCGGCCCTGGCCCCCTGGGTGGCCGGCTGCGACATCTGCCAGGACGTGTGCCCCTGGAACCGCCAGCCGCTGGAGGGCAGCACCGACCCCGACCTGCAGCCGCGGCCCTGGCTGCTGGCCCTGCGGGCCGAGGAGGCCCTGCACTGGAGCGACGCCACCTGGGACGAGAAGCTGCGGGCCTCGGCCCTGCGGCGGATCAAACCCTGGATGTGGCGCCGCAATCTGCGGGCGGCGCAGCGGGCCGGACGGCCCACGGGGCGGCAGGCGGGGGAGGGCGCGGTGAGCAGGGATCCCTAGGCTGGGTCCTCCCGAAGGGACGTTGTGGTGCGGCGCTGGTGGCAGTTCTCGAGCAGGCGGTCGTGCGTCCCGGCAGGGGCGCCGCGGCAGCGGCGGCTGCCGGCCGGGCTCCTGGCCCTGCCCCTGGGGCTCGGCCTTGGCCTCGGCAGCCTGGCGCCCGCTCCCGCCCGGGCGCTGGTGCCCTACGTGTACGTGCCCCCCAGCCAGGAACTGGAGGGGGCTGGGCTGGGCATCGCCCAGGCGGCCGGCCGGCTGCTGCGGCTCGGCCAGGCGGAGGATGCCGCCCGCCTGGCGGCCCTCACGGTGCAGCTGCTGCCGGATGATCCGCGCGGCTGGCTGCTGCTGGCCGAGGCCCAGCTGCGCAGCAACCAGCTGCCGGAGGCCTCCGAGGCCCTGGTGAAGGCCAAGGAGCTCGATCCCCGCAACCCCGGCATCTGGTTCGCCCAGGGTTCCCTGGCCCTGCGCAACGGCAACCCCTCCGAGGCGGTGGGCCTGCTGCAGCAGGGCCTGAAGCTGGATGGCCGCAATGCCGGCGCCTATTTCGACCTCGGCAACGCCCACCTGCTGCTGGGGGATCCCGGCGCCGCCCTGGGGGCCTTCGAGCGGGCCTCGGGCCTGCGCCGCGACTTCTGGGAGGCGATCAACAACCAGGGGCTGGTGCTCTACGAGCAGGGCCGCAACCGCGAGGCGATCGATCGCTGGCGCCGGGTGCTGAAGATCCGCCCGGAGGCAGCCGAACCGATGCTGGCGCTCGCCGCCGGGCTGTACGGCGCGGGCGCCCCGGAGCAGGCGGAGGCCCGCGAGCTGGCGGCCCGGGCCCTCGATGAGGAGCCGAACTACGTGCTCGACAGCTTTCAGAAGGAACAGCTCTGGGGCGACAAGCTGCGGGCCAGCACCCGCCTCCTGCTGGCGGATCCGGAGCTCAAGGCCGCGGTGGAGCGGGCCAACGCCAATGCCGATGGCGGCACCGGCAGCGAGGACGACATCTGACCCAGGACCGGGGAGATTCCGCCCGGGATCTGTAGGCTGAGCCCCACTTTTCGCCCTCAGATCGCAGAACCGGATGCCCGAGGAGCGCGTACAGCCGATCGCCCTGCATCAGGAGATGCAGCGCTCCTACCTCGAATACGCCATGAGCGTGATCGTGGGCCGGGCCCTGCCGGACGTGCGCGATGGCCTCAAACCCGTGCAGCGGCGCATCCTCTATGCGATGCACGAGCTGGGGCTCACCCCCGATCGGCCTTACCGCAAGTGCGCCCGCGTGGTGGGCGATGTGCTCGGCAAATACCACCCCCACGGCGACCAGGCGGTGTACGACGCCCTGGTGCGGCTGGTGCAGACCTTCGCCAGCCGCCATCCACTGCTGGATGGCCACGGCAACTTCGGCTCGGTGGACGACGATCCGCCAGCGGCCATGCGCTACACCGAAACCCGTCTCGCGCCGATCGCCCACACGGCGATGCTCGAGGAGATCGGCAGCGACACCGTTGATTTCGCCCCCAACTTTGATGGCTCCCAGCAGGAGCCCACGGTGCTGCCGGCCCAGCTGCCCTTCCTGCTGCTGAACGGCTGCACCGGCATCGCCGTGGGCATGGCCACCAGCATCCCGCCCCACAACCTCGGCGAGGTGGTGGATGCGCTGATCGCCCTGGTGCGCCAGCCCGACCTGAGCGACGAGAAGCTGCTGCAGCTGGTGCCCGGCCCCGACTTCCCCACCGGCGGCGAGGTGCTGGTGGGCAGCGGGGTGCGCGACACCTACCTCAGCGGCCGCGGAAGCATCCCCATGCGCGGCGTGGCCCACATCGAGGAGGTGCAGCCCGGCAAGGGCCGCCACCGCCGCAGCGCCGTGGTGATCACCGAGCTGCCCTACCAGCTCAGCAAGGCGGGCTGGATCGAGAAGCTGGCCGAGCAGGTGAACGACGGCAAGATCGGCGGCATCGCCGACATCCGCGACGAATCCGACCGCGAGGGCATGCGGGTGGTGGTGGAGCTGCGCCGCGACGCGGACGCCGGCAAGGTGCTGGCGGAGCTGCAGCGGCGCACCTCGCTGCAGAGCAATTTCGGCGCAATCCTGCTGGCCCTGGTGCACGGCCAGCCGGTGCAGCTCACCCTGCGGCGGATGCTGCAGGAATTCCTCGACTACCGCGAAACCACCCTGATCCGCCGCACCAGCCACGCCCTTCGGCGCTGCGAGGAGCGGCTGGAGGTGGTGGAGGGCCTGATCCGCGCCCTCGAGGCCCTGCAGCGGGTGATCGCCCTGATCACGGCGGCCCCCGATGCCGCCAGCGCCCGGGCCAGCCTGCAGGTGCAGCTGGAGCTCAGCGAGCGCCAGGCCGATGCGGTGCTGGCAATGCCGCTGCGGCGCCTCACGGGGCTGGAGCAGGAGAGCCTGCGCAAGGAGGCCGAGGAACTGCGGGCCGAGCGCAGCCGCCTGCGGGTGCTGCTCGACGACCGCAGCGCGCTGCTCGATCACCTGGTGCGCGAGCTCAAAGCCCTGCGCAAGCGCTACGCCACCCCCCGCCGCACCCGCCTGGTGGAGGGGGGCGACGACCTGGTGGCCCAGCGCAGCGCCGCCGTGCGGCCGAATGCGGAGCTGCAGCGCCAGCAGGCCTTTGAGGCCCTGGCCGGCGACAGCCGCCTGCTGATCCTGGCGGACGGCAGCGTCAAGATCGTGGGGCCGCAGCTGCTGGGCCGGCTTCACCTGGAGGAGGCCGCCCCCCTGGCGGATCAACCGCCCCCGGCGCGCCTGATCCTGGCCACCGCCAGCCACCCGAACGTGCTGGCCTTCACCGGCAGCGGCCGGGTGGCCCTGCTGCGCTGGGAATTCGCCGGCCAGCAGCCCGGGGGTCTGGAGCGGTTCCTGCCCGACAGCCTCGAGGGCGAACCCGTGACCCAGGTGCTGCGGCTCCCCTCCCCCCACGACGACCAACCGGAGCTGAGCCTCGGCCTGCTGAGCAGCGATGGCCGCTTCAAGCGCCTCCCGCTGGAGGAGTTCCAGGAACTCTCCGGCCGCGCCGCCACGGTGCTGAAGCTCAAGGACGGCGTGCAGCTGCAGCGGGTGGTGGTGTGCCGCGAGGGCCACGACGTGGTGGTGGCGAGCAGCACCGGCCGGCTGCTGCGGCTGGCGGTGGGGGAGGCCAACCTGCCGCTGATGGGCCGCACCGCCCAGGGACCGATGCTGCTGCGCCTCCTGCCGGGGGAATCGGTGGTGGGGGCCGCGGCCGTGGCCGGCGGCGGCGATGTGCTGCTCGCCAGCCGCCGCGGCCAGCTCAAACGGCTGGAGGTGGCGAGCCTGCGGCCCTGCCAGCGGGGCGACCTGGGCCAGATCGGCCTGCGCTTCCTCGAGCGCGGCGATGTCCTGGTGGACCTCTGCGAGGCGGGTGCTCCCCTGGTGAGCGTGCTGGTGGGCGAGGGGCGCCATGCCCGCCTCCAGCCGGAGCAACTGGAACGCCAGGACGCCACCGGCAGTGGCGAGACCCTGAACCTGCGGGCCGGCGAAGCGGTGCAGGCCCTGGTGCCGCTGATCTGCTGAGCCCTGCTGGGCTCAGCGGGTGGCGGCCAGGCCGGCGGGCTCGAGCATGAGCTTGCTGGAGCGCAGTTCCTCGTCCATCTCGATCGGGTAGGCCCCGTCGAAGCAGGCGGTGCAGAAATGGCTGGAGTTGGCCTGGGCCGCCTCCACCATGCCCTCCTTGCTGAGGTAAGCGAGGGTGTCGACCCCCAGGTGGGCGGCGATCTCCGCCAGGGTGAGGCGGGCGGCGATCAGCTGGTCCTGGGTGTCGGTGTCGATGCCGTAGAAGCAGGGGTGGGTCACCGGCGGGGAGCTGATCCGCATGTGCACCTCGGTGGCACCGGCCTCGCGGATGGCGGCCACCAGCTTGCGGCTGGTGGTGCCGCGCACGATCGAATCATCGATCACGACCACCCGCTTGCCGGCGAGCACATCCGGCAGGGGGTTGAGCTTCACGCGGATGCCGGCTTCGCGCATCGCCTGGGTGGGCTGGATGAAGGTGCGGCCCACGTAGCGGTTCTTGATCAGCCCATCGCCGAAGGGGATGCCGCTCACCTGGGAGTAGCCGATCGCCGCGGGGATGCCGGAATCGGGCACGCCGATCACGATGTCCGCCGGCACGGGGGTTTCGCGGGCCAGGGCCTCGCCGATGCGCACGCGGTAGGCGTAGAGCGATTCGCCGAAGAAGCGGCTGTCGGGCCGGGCGAAGTAGATCATCTCGAACACGCACAGCTTGGCGGGTTCCTCGCACCAGCGGCTGCGGCTGGGGGTCGCCTCCCCCTGGCGGAAGTGGATGATCTCGCCCGGCTCCACGTCGCCGTCATAGCTGGCGCCGATGATATCGAGCCCGCAGGTTTCGCTGCTGGCCACCCACTGGGCCGATTCCTTCTCCCCTAGGTGGCCGAACACCAGCGGGCGGATGCCGTGGCCGTCCCGCAGGGCGAAGAGCCCCTCCGGGGTGCCGATCACCAGGCTGAAGGCGCCGCGGCACTGGCCCGCCGCCTGGCGGATCGCCGCCTCCCAGTCGAGGCCCGCCTCGACGGCCTGCTGCAGCGCGAAGGCGATCAGCTCCGAATCGGTGGTGGAGGTGATCTCCTCGGCCAGGTGCTCCAGGGAGTGGCGCAGTTCCGCCGCGTTCACAGGTTGCCGTTGTGGGCCAGGGCAAAGGGTCCCAGCCGGGTCATCAGCACCACCGGCTGGGCGTTGCAGACCTTGCTGCTGCCGGTGGTGGAGTAGCGGTTGTGGCCGATGGCCAGGGTGCCCGGCAGTCGCTCCAGCACCTGCTGATCGAACACCTGGCTCACCAGGCCCATGTCCTTGTGCAGTCGCACCCGGCGGCCATCGAACACGGCGATCCCGGCCGATTCCTGGCCGCGGTGCTGCAGGGCGTAGAGCCCGAAGTAGGTGAGGTTGGCCACGGGCTGGTCGGTGGCCAGCACCGCGAACACCCCACAGGCCTCCTCGGGTTTGTCGGGCCGCTCCGGAGTGGGCACGGGCGGCGACGCCACCGCTCGAACGACGGGAGGGTGGGCTACGGACGGGCGGACCACAGGCTGGTGTTGCTGCACGGTCCGGCCCACCTCAGGATTGACAATCTCATTGTGCCTCAGCCGCCCCAGGGCCCCGGCCGGCCCCTCAGGCGGTGGGGGGCACGCCGGAGCCCATGCGGCGCGGGATCGCCTCCTCGAAGGTGCTCCGCAGCTGCTCCAGCGGCAGATCCACCAGCACCGCATCCCCCTGCCGCAACCGCAGGGCCGGATCGGAGATCACGACCCCAAGGGGACGGGCCGGCACCGGCGTGCCGGCCGCGGCGGCCTGCTCGAGGGCCTGCTGCCAGGCGCCGGCCTGGGCCGGGGAGACGCTCACCAGGATGCGCGCCCCCCCTTCGGCGAAGAGCAGCCGATCGAGCCGCACCCCGCCGGCGGGCAGGGTGAGTTCGGCGCCGAGCCCGCTGGAGAGGCTGCATTCGGCCGCCGCCACCGCCAGGCCGCCGTCGCTGAGGTCGTGGGCGGAGGCCACCAGGCCAGCGGCGATGGCCTGGCGCAGGAAGGCCTGCACCGTGCGCTCCAGCGCCAGATCGATCTCCGGCGGACGGCCGGTCACGGCCCCGTGCAGGCGCTCGAGGTAGCTGCTGCCCGCCAGGCTGACGCGCGGATCGCCTCCCTCCTCCAGGGGCACCCCCAGCAGCCAGAGGACATCGCCGGTGGAGCGCCAGGCCAGTCCGCAGACCCGCTCCAGGTCATGCACGAGCCCCACCATGCCCACCACCGGGGTGGGGTGGATCGGCTGCATGGAGCCATCGGGCAGGCGGGTCTCGTTATAGAGGGAGACGTTGCCGCCCGTCACGGGGGTGTCGAGGGCGCTGCAGGCCGCCGAGAGGCCGCGGCAGGCCAGTGCCAGCTGCCAGTAGCCGGTGTCGGTGTCCGGGGAGGGGAAGTTGAGGTTGTCGGTCACCGCCAGGGGCTCAGCCCCTACGCAGCTGAGGTTGCGGGCGGCTTCCGCCACCGCCGCCATGCCGCCGCGTTCGGGATCAAGGGCCACCCAGCGGTTGGGGCAATCCACCACCGCGGCCACGCCGCGGGTGGCAGCCGCCATGGCACCCTCCCCCTGCTGGGGCCGCAGCCGCACCACGGCCGCATCGGCGCCGCCGGGGGGCACCACCGTGTTGGCCTGCACCTGGTGGTCGTACTGGCGGTATACCCAGCGCTTGGAGGCGATGGTGGGGTCGTCGAGCAGGGCCAGCAGGGCCTCGTTCCAGGTCGTGGCCGTGCCGCCGGCCGGGGTGATGCCCGCCGCGCTCGCCGCCGGCAACCGATCGTCGCTCCAGCGCCAGTGGGCCTGGATCGCGGCGGGGGGCTCGCGCAGCAGCTCGTGGTGGTTGATCGGGGTGTCGTCGGCCAGGGCGCTGGCGGGCACCTCGGCCGCCACCTCGCCGTTCTGGA
>JBJTWS010000308.1:0-10066 GCA_046081905.1 Synechococcus sp.
GAGCAGGTCCCAGGCGATCGCGATCGCCTCCACATCGCTGCGGGCATCGGCGAAGCCCAGCAGTTCCACGCCGATCTGGTGGAACTGGCGCTGGCGGCCCGCCTGGGGCCGCTCGTAGCGGAACATCGGCCCGCCGTACCAGAGCCGCTGCGGGCCCTGGCTGAGCAGCCCGTGCTGCACCGCCGCCCGCACCACCGAGGCGGTGCCCTCCGGCCGCAGGGTGCAGCTGCGATCCCCCCGGTCGAGAAAGGTGTACATCTCCTTGCCCACCACGTCGGTGGCCTCGCCGATGCCGCGGGCGAAGAGCTCGGTGGCCTCGAGCAGCGGCGTGCGGATCTCACGGATGCAGGCGCGGCGGAAGTGCTCCCGCGCCGTGGCCTCCACCTGCTGCCAGAGGCCGATCGATCCGGGGAGCAGATCCACCATCCCCCGCAGACTCTGCAGCTTCTCCGCCATCGCCCTCGGCCGGCCCGCCCCGTCGTTGCGGCCAGTCTGCGGGATCACCCGCACTCCGTACTGTGAGGTCAGGCCCGCCGCACGCCCGCCATGGCCCATCTGCTGATCACCGGTGGCGCCGGCTTCATCGGGAGCCACTGCTGCGTGGCGCTGCTGGAGGCCGGCCACCGGCTGCTGGTGCTCGACAACTTCGCCAACAGCTCCCCGGAGGCCCTGCGGCGGGTGGCCGAACTGGGCGGCCTGCAGGGAGGCGAGCGCGGTCCCTGGCGCGATGGCGAGGGCCGCACCCAGCTGCAGCTGCTGGAGGGGGACGTGCGCCGGCCCGCCGACCTCGACGCCGCCTTCAACGGCGCGGAGCCGATCGAGGCGGTGGTGCACTTCGCCGGCCTCAAGGCGGTGGGGGAATCGGTGGCCGAGCCGCTGCGCTACTGGGACACCAACCTGGGCGGCAGCCTGCGGCTGCTGGAGGCGATGCAGCGCCACGGCTGCCGCACGATCGTGTTCAGCAGCAGCGCCACCCTCTACGGCTACCCCGAGCAGGTGCCGATCCCGGAAACCGCGCCGATTCGGCCGATCAACCCCTACGGCCACACCAAGGCGGCGGTGGAGCAGGCCCTGGCGGACGTGGCCGCCAGTGAACCGGGCTGGCGGATCGCGCGGCTGCGCTACTTCAACCCGGTGGGCTCCCACCCCAGCGGCCGCATCGGCGAGGACCCGGAGGGCATCCCCAACAACCTCTTTCCCTTCCTCAGCCAGGTGGCGGTGGGGCGGCGGGCCGCGCTGCAGGTGTTCGGCGGCGACTGGCCCACCCCCGATGGCACCGGCGTGCGCGACTACATCCACGTGATGGACCTGGCGGAGGGCCACCGGGCCGCCCTCGACACCCTGCTGGCGGAGGAACCGCAGCTGCTCACGGTCAACCTGGGCAGCGGCCGCGGCCATTCGGTGCTGGAGGTGGTGCAGGCCTTCGAGGCGGCCTGCGGCCATGCCCTGCCGGTGGAGATCGTGGACCGCCGCCCCGGCGACGCAGCCACCACGGTGGCGGACCCGGCCCTGGCGGCGGAGCGGCTGGACTGGCGCACCCGCTGCGGCCTGGCCGAGATCTGCCGCGACGGCTGGGCCTGGCAGAGCGCCAATCCCCGCGGCTATGGCCCCTGAGGCATCCGCGGCCTCGCGGCACCTGTTGCTGGCGGGCGGCGGCCACAGCCATGTTCTGCTGCTGTGGATGTGGGCGATGCGGCCGCGCAGGCGCCCCGCCGCCGCCATCACGCTGGTGAACCGCCGCGCCACCGCCTTCTATTCGGGCATGGTGCCCGGCCTGGTGGCGGGCCACTACCGCGCCAGCGACTGCGCCATCGACCTGCGCCGGCTCTGCCGCCTGGCGGGGGTGGCCTTCGTAGCGGCGGAGATCGAGGGGGTGGAGCCGCAGCGACGGGAGCTGCTGCTGCAGGGGCGCCCGCCGCTGCGCTGGGACCGACTCAGCCTCGATGTGGGGGCGGTGTCGGCGGAGGCCCCGGGTCTGGCCGTGAAACCGCTGGAGCCCTTCCTGGCCCACTGCGCGGCCCTGCGGCCGGGGGGAGCGCCGCTGCGGATCCGCGGTGGCGGTGCCGCGGCCGTGGAGGTGGCCCTGGCCCTGGGCGCCCGGGGCGTGGCCTGTGAGCTGCTGCTGCGGGGCGACGCGCTGCACCTGGGCTCGGCGGCCGCCAACCGGCTGGGGGAGCGGCTGCTGCAGGAGGCCGCCATCCCGGTGCGGCGGCGGCAGCCGGACGGGGCCGCCGCCGATCTGGCCTGCACCGGCCGCCGCGGGCCGGCCTGGCTGGCGGGCAGCGGGCTGCCCGTGGATCCCGGCAGCGGCCGGGTGCTCACCGAAGTCACCCTGGAGGTGCTCGATCACCCCGGCCTCTTCGCCAGCGGCGACTGCGGCCTGATCGCCACCGACCCGCGTCCCGCCTCAGGCGTGTGGGCGGTGCGGGCCGCGCAGCCCCTGGCCGAAAACCTGCGCCGCAGCCTCGCCGGAGCGCCCCTGCGGCCCTGGCGGCCCCAGGCGCGGGCGCTGCAGCTGCTGGGGGTGGCCGGGGCGCCGCCGCGGGCGGTGGCCCTCTGGGGCCCCCTGGCCCTGGGGCCCTGGGGCTGGCTGTGGCGGTGGAAGGAACGGATCGATCGGCGCTTTCTGGAGCGCTTCGCGGCGCTGCGGCCCATGGCCGATCCCGGCGGGGGGGCCATGGCCTGCCGCGGCTGTGCCGCCAAGCTCGCCGCCGCCCCCCTGGAGGGGGCCCTGGCCCGGCTCCACGGGAGCACAGCCGGCACGGCGCCGCCGGCCGAGGATGCCGTGGTGGTGGGGCGCGGCGCCGGAGGCGCGTGGCTGCTCCAGAGCGTGGATGGCTTCCCCGCCCTGGTGAGCGACCCCTGGCTGAACGGGCGGCTCACCGCCCTGCACGCCTGCAGCGACCTGTGGGCCAGCGGCGCCGCGGTGCACAGCCTGCTGGCCGGCGTCACCCTGCCGGCGGTGGAGGCGGAGCTGCAGGAGGAACTGCTGCTGCAGACCCTGGCCGGGATCCGTTCAGTGCTGGAGCCCCTCGGGGCCGCCCTGCTGGGGGGGCACACCCTCGAGTCCCGGACGGAGGCAACAGGCCCCCGCCGCCCCGAGCCGAAGCGGCCGCCAGCGGTGCCGAGCCAGGAGATCAGCCTGCTGCTCACGGTGAACGGCAGCGCCCCGGCGGGGAGGCTCTGGCCCAAGCGGGGCCTGCAGCCCGGCCACTGCCTGCTGCTCAGCCGGCCGATCGGCAGCGGCGTGCTCTTCGCCGCGGCCCAGGAGGGCATCGCCCGGCCGGAGTGGATCGAGGCGGCCCTGGAGCAGATGCAGACCAGCCAGGCGCCGCTGGTGCCGCTGCTCGCGAACTTCGGCTGCCGCTGCTGCACCGACATCACGGGCTTCGGCCTGCTGGGCCACCTGGGGGAGATGCTCGAGCCGGAAGCAGCGATGGCGGGGCCCGAGCTCACGGTGTGGCTGGAGGCGGGAGCAGTGCCGGCCCTGCCGGGCAGCCTGGAGCTGCTGGCCGCGGGCCACGCCAGCACCCTGGCCCCGGCCAACGCCGCGGCCCTGACCTGGCTCGGTGGCCCGATCCAGCTGGAGTCAGCGGTCTCAGCCGCCCGGCTGGGCCTGCTGATCGATCCCCAGACCTGCGGGCCCCTGCTGGCGGCCCTGCCGGAGGCGGAGGCGCCGGCGGCCCTGGCGGCCCTGGCGGCCGCGGGCTTCCCCGAAGCCGCCGTGGTGGGCCGGGTGCGGGCCGCCGCCGGCTGAACCGGCGCACGCTGGGGCCCGTGCTGGAATCCACCGGTTTCGCCCCTCCCGCGCCCATGCCCAGCCGCGCCGCCTCCCCCCTCCGGCAGCGGATCAGCGACACCCTCTCGAACGGGCTCGATGCCCTGCTGCCCCTGCTCTTCTCGCTGCAGCTGTTCCGCTCCGAGGAGCTGCTGGCCACCGGACTGCTGCTGATCTGGCTGGCCCTGCGGCTGGTGAGCCAGGGGGTGCGGCAGTGGAAGCAGCGGGCGGGGGGCACCCCCTGGGCCCTGCTCCTGCTGGGCCTCCTGCTGGTGAACGTGCGGGTGGTGCTCTTGGGGGAGGAAAGCAGCCCTTCGGGCCCCAGCGATCACCTGATGGTGGTGCTGGGCCTGGCGGCCGGCGCGGGCAGAAGCCCAACGTCCTGGCGCGCCTCCCTGCAGTGGATCGGCCTGGCCAGCCTGCCCATCGCGATCCTGCTCGCCCTGCACTGGCCCGGCAGCTTCGACTGGAGCCTTCCCATGGAGCAGTTGCTCGTGCTGAACAAGCTGGGGACAGGAGGTCTCAATCGCTACGCCACCCTCGTGATGGCCTTCACGATCTGTGCCACCTTTGGAGGTCTTTTGGAGACCAGGGGCTGTAAGCGCTGGCCACTGATAGCCGTGGCCCTGCTGGGCTATGTCCTTTGCCTGCGCACCGGCTCGCGACTGGCACTGCTGGCCCCGCCGCTGGCCATCTCAATAGCTTATTTGACAACCCGAGCCCGGGGAAGATTGAGATGGCAATCGCTCATGCTCTTCGGCGTGGGGAGCACTGGCGCAATAGCCGCTCTGATGGCGACTTGGTGGTTCGTACTGGCGCCATCCAGGAACACCAATCTGATTTCGGACCTCGGAAGACTGAAGGCAGCCCAGTGCTGGGCCGGCATCGCCTTCTCGGGCGAGAACCGTTTCCTATACGGCATCGGTCTCGGTGATCGGGCCCGGGACTTCTGCGCCGCCGCCACGGCCCAGGCCCGGGGAGATGGCTGGCGGCCCATGGGCCATGCCCACAACAGCGTGGCCCAGATCCTGGGGGAGACCGGCAGCCTCGGCCTGCTGGCCCTGGTGCTCCTCCTAGTGGTGCTGGCGCTCGCGCTGGCGCGCCGGCTGCGGGCCATGCCGGCGCCCCTGGCCTGGGGCCCGGCCGGCGCCAGCCTCACCGAAGCCGCCATCGCCCTGAACCTGCTGCTGCTGTTCAACGCCCTGGCCACCACGGTGTTCCTGATCAATCCGGCCAGCCAGTGCCTGATCGGCTACCTGGCGGCCAGCGCCCTCTGGGGCCTGCCGGCCCACCCGCTCAGCAGCGGAGCGCCGCCTCTCCCTGATCGATCGCCGCCAGCCGATCCCGCCGCAGCCGCTGCCCGAGGGCAGGCCCCGGCGGCACCCCCCGGGCCAGCAGTTCCGGAGCCGTGAGCGGAGCGCGATGGTGACGCCAGCGCAGCCACCAGCGCAGCAGGGGCCGGCGCGGGCCGGTGCCGCAGGCCAGGGCCAGGGCCACGGCATCCCCCGAAAGGCCCGGCCCCTCCAGCAGCTCTGTCCAGGCGGAGGGCCGCAGCCCCACCCCGGCGGCGGTGGCGGCCGTGATCCGCTCCAGCAGAAGCAGCCACTGGGCCAGCAGACGGTGCTGGCGGTGGGGCAGTTGCAGCCGTTCCGCCAGGGCGAGGGGATCCGCGGCCCCCGCCACCAGCGCCGCCAGCAGGGGCAGGCCAGCCCGCTGAGCCCGGGCCAGCCGCAGGCGCCAGCGGGGATCCTGCTGGAGCCGCCCATCCAGCAGCTGCAGGGCGCCCCACTGCTGCAAGGCGGCCAGGGCTTCGGGCCAGCACTCCCGCTGCAGCAGCAGCTCCAGCTCCATGCGCAGCCGGGTGCCGAGGGCCGCCGGGGCCTGGCCGGGGGGATCGCCCGGTCGCCACGGCCAGGGCCAGGCCGCCAGGGTGGCCTGCAGCTGGGCGAGGGCATCCGGGGCCAGGGCGAAACCGAGCCGGGCCACGTAGCGGGCCCCGCGGAACACCCGGGTGGGGTCGTCGCGGACGCTGGCGCCATGGAGGAAACGCAGCTGCCGCCGGGCCAGGTCCGCCTGGCCGCCGTGGGGATCCAGCAGGGCGGAGCCCTGCGGCGGCCGGTTGGGATCCCCGGCATAGGGCACCAGCAGCAGGGCCATGGCGTTGATCGTGAAATCCCGCCGGGCCAGGTCGTCGTCGAGGCTGCCGTTGCGCACGAGCGGGTTCTCACCGGCCACCGGATAGCTCTCCCGGCGGGCGCTGGCCAGATCCAGCAGCAGCGGGCCCACCCCGAGCTCCCCACCGGCAGTCCCATCAGGCGTGGCGTCGACCGGATGGAGCGCCTGCAGAGCCAGCGGATCGAGCTCCAGCTCCACCGTGCCGTAGGCGCCGTGCTCCTGCAGGTAGGGCACCACCTTGGGGCCGAGCTGCTCCCGCAGGCGGCGGGCCAGGCGGTGGGCCACCGGCGGGGCTGCGGGGTCCTGGCAGGCCTCCTCCACCGCCAGATCCAGATCCGGCAGGTCGCGCCAGGGGTCCTGGTGGACCCGGTGCAGGAGCAGATCCCGCACGGCACCGCCCACCAGGGCCAGGCGGTGGGGACCGGCGGCCCTTCGCAGCAGCGGCAGCAACTGGGGCGGCAGGCCCGGGATCTCCATCGCGCGCGAACCCCGCCCGCGGCGGACGTGGGGAGAATGGCCGCATCATGCTGGAACCGCGCCGGTGTCCGCCCTGACCCGCTGCCTGGAGGAGGAGGCCGGTGCGATCGCCGCCGCCGCCCGGCGCCTCGATGCCCGCCAGGTGGAGGCGGCATTGGCGCTGCTGGATCGCTGCGCCGACCAGCGGGGCAAGCTGGTGCTCACGGGGGTGGGCAAGAGCGGCATCGTGGCCCGCAAGATCGCGGCCACCTTCTCGTCCATCGGCCTGATGGCGCTCTACCTCAACCCCCTCGACGCCCTGCACGGCGATCTGGGGGTGGTGGCCGCCGAGGACGTGGCCCTGCTGCTCTCCAACAGCGGCGAGACCCAGGAGCTGCTGGAGATCCTGCCCCACCTGCAGCGGCGCGGCACCGCCCGCATCGCCCTGGTGGGGCGCCTCGAGTCCAGCCTGGCCCGCGGCTGCGACGTGGCCCTCGACGGCTCGGTGGACCGGGAGGTGTGCCCGCTCAACCTGGCCCCCACCGCCAGCACGGCGGTGGCGATGGCGATCGGCGATGCCCTGGCGGCGGTGTGGATGGAGCGGCGCGGGGTGTCGCCCCAGGACTTTGCCTTGAACCACCCCGCCGGCAGCCTCGGCCGCCAGCTCACCCTGCGGGTGGACGACCTGATGGTGCCGGCGGCGCAACTCCATCCACTGCTCCCCGAGGCGGATCTGCCCGCGGTGATCGCCCGGCTCACCCGCGACGCCATCGGCGCGGGCTGGGTGGAGCCCGTCGGCAGCCCCGGGCGGCTGGCGGGCCTGATCACCGACGGAGACCTCCGCCGCGCCCTGCAGGCCCACGGACCGGAGCACTGGGCGACCCTGCGCGCCCGCGACCTGATGACCGCCGATCCGATCACGGTGGGACCGGAGCTGCTGGCGGTGGAGGCGCTGGAGCGGATGGAGCGCAACCGCCGCAAGCCGATCTCGATCCTGCCGGTGCTGGAGAGCCCTGGAGCCGGACGGCTGCTGGGGCTGCTTCGGCTGCATGATCTCGTGCAGGCGGGACTCACCAGCGCCCCGAGTGAGCGGCCATGAGGGACTGGCTCCACGACCTGCGGCAACGCTGGCGCTGGCGCCGGCTCGGCCCCCGCCTGGATCGGCTGCGGCTGCTGGTGCTGGATGTGGACGGCGTGCTCACCGACGGCGGCCTCTGGTACGGCCCCGGCGGGGAGCTGTTCAAGCGCTTCGACGTGCGCGATGGCCTCGGCATCCGCCTGCTGCAGCAGGCCGGCCTGGAGGTGGCGCTGCTCAGCGGCGGCCGCGGCGGCGCCACCGAGGTGCGGGCGCGCCACCTGGGCATCCGCCACTGCCTGGTGGGCGTGAAGGACAAACCCGCCGCCCTGGCCCGGCTGTTTGCGGAGCTGGCGCTGGGGCCGGCGGACACCGCCTTCGTGGGCGACGACGTCAACGACCTGGCGGTGCGGGGGCAGGTGGGCTTGCTGCTGGCGCCGGCGGATGGGGCCGCCCCGATGCGGCGCGGCGCCGATGCGGTGCTGCGGCGGCGGGGCGGCGACGGGGCCGTGCGGGAGCTGGCGGAGCGGATCCTGCGGCGCCGACCCGGCTGGAAGGCACTCTGTGTCTCCGGCTGGCGCGACCGCAACGACTGAGGCGCCACGCGGCCGGCTGAGCTCAGACGTCCGCCGCGGCCAGCTGGCGGGCCTGCTCGAGCTGCTCGGCGGTGTCCACCGAGAGGGATTCCCCCTCCACCGGAAAGGTGCCGATGCCGATGCCCGCCTCGATCAGCCGCAGCTGCTCGAGCTTCTCGTGCTGCTCCAGGGGGGAATGGGGCAGGGCGCTCCAGCGGGCCAGCACATCGGCCCGGTAGCCGTAGAGGCCCACATGGCCCCAGTAGGGGGCGTGATCGGGCCAGTCGGCGGGGTCCACATCCCGCACGTGGGGAATGGCGGAGCGGGAGAAGTAGAGGGCCCGCCCATCGGCGGCCAGCAGGGTCTTCACCACATTGGGGTTGTGCACCCGCTCCGGGGAGAGGCGGTAGACGGGCGTGAGCACCTCCGGCAGGGGCGAGCGCCGGGCGAATTCCCCGGCCATGGCATCGATCACGGCCGGATCAAGGAAGGGTTGGTCCCCCTGCACGTTGATCACCAGGGTGCGTTCGGCCACCAGGGGACAGGCTGCGCCGCCGGTGCGGTGCAGCAGGGTGTCCACCACCGAGGCGATCCGATCACTGCCGGAGGGGCAGGCCGCGGAGGTGAGCAGGGCCGGGAAGCCCCAGCCGGCGGCGGCCTCCACCAGGTCAGGACTGTCGGTGCAGAGCACCACCGCCTGCGGGGTCTCGGCGGCGGCACAGCGCTCCAGCACCCGCAGGAGCATTGGCCGGCCGCCGATGTCGGCCATCACCTTGCCGGGCAGGCGGCTGGAGGCCAGCCGGGCCGGCACCGCCACGATCGTGGTCTGGAGAGAGGAGGGGGCAGAGGGGTGGGGCACGGCGTCAGTCCCAGAGCCGGAAGGCGTCGTCGCGGGCGGCGAACCACTCGGCCGCGAGACCCTCGCCCATGGCGCGCTGCTCCCGGAACCAGGGTCCCCCCAGGGTCCAGTGCAGCAGGGCTCCGCCCCCCTCGGCAGCCGCTGCCGGCGGCGGCTGCACCGCCACCAGATGGTTCCAGCGCTCCGGCAGGGCGCCGATCTCGTGATCGCCCGCAAGCCAGTGGAAGCGGTGCAGATCCAGGCCGCTGGCGCTGTTCACGTACTCCGGGGTGAGGGCACGGCAGCGCTCCGCCTGGAAGAGCATGAGCGAGCTCCAGTTCTTCTTGGGGTAGGCGCTCTGCACCTCGCCCAGGAACTTGCGGGTCTCCGCCGGCACGTGCTCGTGCTGCACGCACTGCACGGCGGAGCGCTCGTCCCGCAGGGCCCAGAGCTCGGCCAGGTCGGCGCGGCAGAGCATGTCGCAGTCCAGGAAGATCCCCCAGCCGTGGTAGCCCAGCAGGTGGGGCACCAGGAAGCGGCTGAAGGAGAAGGCCGTGCTCTGCTTCGGGTCGCGGGGGCGCCAGTAGAGGCCCTGGGCCTCGAGCTGGGGCGTCACTAGGGGGGTGATCGCCAGGGGCACCGAGCTGTGCTGCACCAGGCTGTCGATCAGCACGTTCAGGGCGGCCCGCTCGCGCGGATCGGCGCCGATGAACACCGGGATGGGCTGGGTCATGGCGGGAGGCTAAGGCGGGCCGCGGGCCCCTCCTGCCGGGGGCGCCACCCGGCTCGGCCATGCTGAAGCGCAGCCCGCCGCCTGCTCCGCCGCCGCCATGACCTTCACCCTGATCGCCGGCCCCTGCGTGATCGAGAGACGGGAGCTGGCGCTGGAGATCGCCGAGCGGGTGCAGGCGATCTGCGGGCGGCTGGGGGTGCGCTATGTGTTCAAGGCCAGCTACGACAAGGCCAACCGCAGCTCCGGCGGCTCCTTCCGCGGCCCCGGCGTGGAGGAGGGGTTGGAGGTGCTGGCGGAGGTGAAGCAGCGCTTCGGCCTGCCGGTGCTCACCGACATCCACGAGAGCCACCAGGCCGCCGCCGCCGCCGAGGCGGTGGACGTGCTGCAGATCCCGGCGTTTCTGTGCCGCCAGACCGACCTGCTGGAGGCGGCCGCC
>JBJTWS010000309.1:0-12643 GCA_046081905.1 Synechococcus sp.
GTTCAGCAGCTCGATGCTGGGCCTGGTGATCTCCCCGAATCTGCTGGAGATCTACGTGTTCTGGGAGCTGGTGGGCATGTGCTCCTACCTGCTGGTGGGCTTCTGGTACGACCGCGACGGCGCCGCCAATGCCGCCCAGAAGGCCTTCGTGGTGAACCGGGTGGGCGACTTCGGCCTGCTGCTCGGAATCCTCGGACTCTTCTGGGCCACCGGCAGCTTCGGCTTCGAGGAGATCGGCACCCGCCTGAGCGAAGCGGTGGCCGGCGGCAGCCTCAGCACCAGCGTGGCGGTGATCCTCTGCCTGCTGGTGTTCATGGGGCCGATGGCCAAGTCGGCCCAGTTCCCTCTGCACGTGTGGCTGCCCGATGCCATGGAGGGCCCCACGCCGATCTCCGCCCTGATCCACGCGGCCACCATGGTGGCGGCCGGGGTGTTCCTGGTGGCGCGGCTGCAGCCGGTGTACGAGCCCTTCGCGGCGGTGCAGCTCACGATCGCGGTGATCGGCACGATCACCCTCTTCCTGGGGGCCTCGATCGCCCTCACCCAGATGGATCTCAAGAAGGGTCTGGCCTACAGCACCGTGAGCCAGCTCGGTTACATGATGCTGGCGATGGGCTGCGGCGCCCCGGTGGCGGGCATGTTCCACCTGGTGACCCATGCCTTCTTCAAGGCGATGCTGTTCCTGGGTTCCGGCTCGGTGATCCACGCCATGGAGGAGGTGGTGGGCCACGAGCCTGTGCTGGCCCAGGACATGCGGCTGATGGGCGGCCTGCGCCGCTGGATGCCGATCACCAGCAGCACCTTCCTGATCGGCTGCATCGCCATTGCCGGCATCCCGCCGCTGGCGGGTTTCTGGAGCAAGGACGAGATCCTCGGCCAGGCCTTCAACACCTTCCCCTTCCTCTGGGCGATGGGGTTCATCACGGCCGGCATGACGGCGTTCTACATGTTCCGGCTTTACTTCCTCACTTTCGAGGGAACCTTCCGCGGCACCGACAAGAGCATCGCCGCCCAGCTGATGGCGGCCGCCGGCCGCTCCGAAGAAGAGGGCTCCAGCGACGCCCACGGCCATGCCCACGCCAGCCACCCCCACGAGTCGGGCTGGCAGATGGCGATGCCGCTGGCGGTGCTGGCGGTGCCGTCGGTGCTGATCGGCCTGCTGGGCACCCCCTGGAACAGCCGCTTCGCCGGCCTGCTCGATCCCGAGGAGGCCGCCGAGATGGCGGAGCACTTCTCCTGGGGCGAATTCCTGCCCCTGGCCGGCGCCTCGGTGGCGATCTCGGTGCTGGGCATCAGCCTCGCCGTGCTGGCCTATGCCCTGCGCCGGATCGATCTGGGCACCGCGGTGGCCGCCCGCTTCCCGGCGATCAACGCCTTCCTGGCCAACAAGTGGTATCTCGACGATCTCAACGAAAAGCTCTTCGTGCAGGGGAGTCGCCGTCTCGCCCGTCAGGTGCTCGAGGTGGACGCCAAGGTGGTGGATGGGGTGGTGAACCTCACCGGCCTGCTGACCCTGGGCTCAGGGGAGGGGCTCAAGTACCTCGAGACCGGCCGGGCGCAGTTCTATGCCCTGATCGTTTTCGGCGGGGTGATCGCCCTGGTGGTGCTGTTCGGGGCCCTGGGCTGAGCCACAGTCTGTGTGCCATCCCCCACGGCACCTCGGGCCGGCGGGTGGGCATTTCTACACTCCGGCCAGACCTGACCTGCCCAGGACCGTGGCCTTTCCCTGGCTGAGCGCGTCGATCCTCTTTCCGATCGCCGCCGCGCTGCTCATTCCGTTCGTGCCCGATGAGGGCGATGGCCGCAAGGTCCGCTGGTATGCCCTCGGCATCGCCCTGATCACCTTCCTGTTCACCGTGGGGGGGTACCTGAACGGCTACGACCCGGCCGAAGCGGGGCTGCAGCTGGTGGAGCGGGTGGAGTGGCTGCCGGATCTGGGTCTGGCCTGGTCGGTGGGGGCCGACGGGCTCTCGATGCCCCTGATCCTGCTCACCAGCTTCATCACCGCCCTGGCGGTGCTGGCCGCCTGGCCGGTGAGCTTCAAGCCGCGGCTCTTCTACTTCCTACTGCTGGCCATGGACGGCGGCCAGATCGCGGTGTTCGCCGTGCAGGACATGCTCCTGTTCTTCCTGGCCTGGGAGCTGGAGCTGATCCCGGTGTACCTGCTGCTGGCCATCTGGGGCGGCAAGAAGCGGCAGTACGCCGCCACCAAGTTCATCCTGTACACCGCCGGCAGCTCCCTGTTCATCCTGCTGGTGGGTCTGGCCATGGCCTTCTACGGCGGCGGCACCCCCACCTTCGAATACACCAGCCTGGCGGCCAAGGGCTTCACCACCGGCTTCCAGGTGCTCTGCTACGCCGGCCTGCTGATCGCCTTCGGCGTAAAGCTGCCGATCGTTCCCCTGCACACCTGGCTGCCGGACGCCCACGGGGAGGCCACCGCGCCGGTGCACATGCTGCTGGCGGGGATCCTGCTGAAGATGGGCGGCTACGCGCTGCTGCGCTTCAACGTGCAGCTGCTGCCCGATGCCCACGCCCGCTTCGCGCCCCTGCTGGTGGTGCTGGGCGTGGTGAACATCATCTACGCGGCGCTCACCTCCTTCGCACAGCGGAACCTCAAGCGCAAGATCGCCTACAGCTCGATCAGCCACATGGGCTTCGTGCTGATCGGCATCGGCAGCCTCAGCGACCTGGGCACCAGCGGCGCCATGCTGCAGATGATCAGCCACGGCCTGATCGGCGCCAGCCTCTTCTTCCTGGTGGGGGCCACCTACGACCGCACCCACACCCTGCAGCTCGATGAGATGGGGGGCGTGGGCCAGAAGATGCGCAAGATGTTCGCCCTCTGGACGGTGTGCTCCCTCGCCTCCCTGGCCCTGCCCGGGATGAGCGGCTTCGTGGCGGAGCTGATGGTGTTCGTGGGTTTTGCCACCAGCGAGGCCTACGCCCTCAGCTTCCGGATCGTGATCGCCGTGCTGGCGGCGGTGGGGGTGATCCTCACGCCGATCTACCTGCTCTCGATGCTGCGCGAGATCTTCTTCGGCAAGGAGAACGTGGAACTCGCTTCCCACACCAATCTGGTGGACGCCGAGCCGCGGGAGATCTACGTGATCAGCTGCCTGCTGGTGCCGATCATCGGCATCGGCCTCTACCCCAAGCTCATGACCGACACCTACCGCGCCTCGATGGAGCGGCTGGTGGGGCAGGAGGAGCAGGCGATGGCGCAGCTGCGCAGCATCACCGGCAGGCCCGGCGGCACCCCCCTGGCGCCCTTCCTGGCCGGGGCTCCCCTCCAGGCACTCCAGGCTCCCGCGGTGGGCTGAGCGCCCCCGGACACACCCGCCGCCGCGGAGCCGTAACGAAACTCTGCGGATGTCAACCGGCCGACAGCAGCTCCGCTTCCGGTCCTTACGCTCCAGCACACCTGCCCCTTCTCTGCGGCTCGATCCGATGCGACAGCTGAACTTCCTGCTGATCTTCAGCTTCGGCCTGGCCATGGTGATGTTCACCCTGGAGAACACGGCCCCCACCACGGTGCACTTCCTTCCCGGCGTCACCGCCACGCTTCCCCTGGCGGCGATGCTGCTGGTGGTGGGCGGCATCGGCGCCACCGCCGCCTGGGTGTTCGCCGTGTGGACCGGTGTGGTGAAGCAGGTAGAGCGCCTGCAGGTGCAGAGCGAGCGGGAGGCCCAGGAGGTGCGGATCCGCGAGCTCGAAGACGATCTGCAGCGCTACCGCGCCACCGTGGATGCCCAGCTGGCACTGCTGCCCGCCGCCGGCGAAAGCTCCGCACCGGCGGGCGACGGCTGAGGGTCCCGCGCCACTTCCGTGCGATTCCCCTGGTCCCCACGGCGGGGGGCCGGTACGGTGCGGGGGTTCCCCGCCGTTTGCGCGAGCGCGTGGCCGAAGCAGGTGCCAGGCTGGCCATCCGGCTGCTCCAGGAGGCAGCCCTCCGGGGCGACCTCGACCCCTGGGACGTGGATGTGATCGCCGTGGTCGACGGCTTTCTCGATCAGCTGCGTCAGAGAATCGAAGTGCCGCGGCTGGTGCGGGCCATGGGCGGCAGCTACGAACAGGATCTGGCCGAAACCAGCGAGGCCTTCCTGGCCGCCTCGGTGCTGGTGAGTCTGAAGGCGGAGGTGCTGGAGGCCTGGACCTTCCCGCCGGAAGCGGCCCTGGAGGAGACAATCGAAGATCCCTTCGATGGCGAGGACGGCCAGGGCTGGGGCACCATGATTCCCCTGCCGCGCCGGCCGGAGCGGCACCTGCAGCGGCGGCCGGTGGCACCGCCGCCGCTCCAGCGGCCCGTGACCCTGGGGGAACTGATCCGCCAGCTCGAGGAGATCGCCGAGCGGCTGGAGCAGGAGGGCGAAACGCCCAGCCGGCCGCGCCAGCGGAGCCGCCGCTACAGCGACCGCATGGCGATCGAGCAGGTGGCCAACCTGGCCCACCGCGAGAAGCTGCCGGAAACCACCGCGGGCCTGCAGCGCTTCCTCAGCCACTGGCCGATTGCCGCCGACTGGCTCGACTTCGAACTGCTGGTGAGCCAGTGGGCCCGGGCCGTGGAGCAGGATCCCGCCGGCGAGGACCTCGACTGCGATCGGGTGGGGGTGTTCTGGGCGCTGCTGTTTCTCTCCGCCCAGGGAACGGTGGAACTGGAGCAGCAGGGGGGCCTCTTCGGGCCGCTGCAGCTGCGGCGCCGGGACGTGGTGCCAGCTCCCCTGCCGACCCGGCCGGCAATGGCCGCCTGAGCCCCTTGCCTAAGGTGTGCTCTCTGATGGATGGGGACCCACGCCTATGAAGGCGATGATCCTGGCGGCAGGGAAGGGAACGCGGGTGCGGCCGATCACCCACATCCTGCCGAAGCCGATGATTCCGATCCTGCAGAAACCGGTGATGGAGTTCCTGCTGGAGCTGCTGCGCCAGCACGGCTTCGACGAAATCATGGTGAATGTTTCCCATCTCGCCGAGGAGATCGAGAACTATTTCCGCGATGGGCAGCGGTTCGGCGTTCAGATCGCCTACAGCTTCGAGGGGCGGATCGAGGACGGCGAGCTGATCGGCGATGCGCTGGGTTCCGCCGGTGGTCTCAAGAAGATCCAGAGCTTCCAGCCGTTCTTCGACGAGACCTTCGTGGTGCTCTGCGGCGATGCCCTGATCGATCTCGATCTCACCGAGGCGGTGCGGCGCCACCGCGAGAAGGGAGCCATGGCCTCCCTGGTGACCAAGCGGGTGCCCCGCGAACAGGTGAGCAGCTATGGCGTGGTGGTGACCGATCCGCAGGGGCGGGTGCTCTCCTTCCAGGAGAAGCCGAGCGTGGAGGAAGCCGCCAGCGACATGATCAACACGGGCATCTACATCTTCGAGCCCGAGATCTTCCAGTTCATCCCCGAGGGCGTGCCCTTCGACATCGGCTCTGACCTCTTCCCGCGCCTGGTGCAGGCCGGGGCACCCTTCTATGCCCTCCCCATGGATTTCGAGTGGGTGGACATCGGCAAGGTGCCCGACTACTGGCAGGCGATCCGCAGTGTGCTGGAGGGCCAGGTGCGCCAGGTGCAGATCCCCGGCCATGAGGTGCGGCCCGGCATCTACACCGGCCTCAACGTGGCGGCCAACTGGGACCGGATCAACGTGCAGGGGCCGATCTATGTGGGCGGCATGAGCCGCATCGAAGACGGCGTGACCATCGTGGGGCCAGCGATGATCGGGCCCAGCTGCCACATCTGCGCCGGCGCCACAATCGACAACTCGATCATCTTCGACTACTCGCGCATCGGCCCCGGCGTGCGGCTGGTGGAGAAACTCGTGTTCGGCCGCTATTGCGTCGACCGCAACGGCGACCACTTCGATCTCAAGGAAGCGGCCCTCGACTGGCTGATCACCGACGTGCGCCGCCAGGACCACGCCAGCCCCTCACCCCAGCAGAAGGCCATGGCCGAGCTGCTGGGCACCGACCTGGCTCTCCCCAAGGGGAGCTAGCCCGGACAGGCGGATGATGGCCGGGATCCGCTCCTCGGCCTTCACCGCCATCAGGTGCACCCCCTGGGCAATGCGGCTGTAGGCCCGCACCTGCTCCGCGGCGATGGCCACGCCCTCGGCGGCGGGGTCGGCGGCCGCCGCCAGCCGATCGATCAGGGCCTGGGGAATGCAGGCGCCGGGCACCACCCGGTTCACGAATTCAGCGTTGCGGGCCGACTTGAGCAGGAACACCCCCGCCAGCACCGGCAGGCCGAGGGGCGCGGCCAGCTCCTCCACGAAACGGCGCAGCACCTCGGCATCCATCACCATCTGGGTCTGCAGGAAGCGGGCACCGGCCGCATGCTTGCGCTTCACGCGGCTGCGGAGGCCGCTCCAGCTGGGGCTCTGGGGATCGGCCGCCGCCCCGGCAAACAGCTGCACGGGCCCGTCGGGCAGCTGGCCCTTCACCGGATCCTCCCCGCGATTGAAGCGCTGCACCAGCTCCAGCAGCCGCACGGACTCGAGCTCGTTCACCGGCCGTGCCCCGGGCTGATCCCCCGCCCGCACCGGATCGCCGGTGAGGCAGAGCACATTGCGGATGCCGAGGGCATGGGCCCCGAGCAGGTCGGCCTGCAGGGCGATGCGGTTGCGATCGCGGCAGGCCACCTGCCAGACGGGCTCGATGCCGGCGTCCAGCAGCAGCCGGCACACCGCCAGACTGGCCATGCGCATCACGGCACGGCTGCCATCGGTGACGTTCACGGCATGCACCAGGCCCCGCAGGGAGCGGGCGGCCTCGAGGGTGCGGCTGCAATCGCCCCCCCGGGGCGGCGTGACCTCGGCCGTGATGGCGAACTCGCCCCGCTGGAGTGCCTGTTGAAGCTGCTGCAAGCCCTTGGGAGGTTCTCGGCCCCCCATCATGCGGCAGCAGCCTGCGTACAGTGAGGCTTCAGCCCGGTACCCAGCGGAGCGGCGGCATGGAGCGCAGTCACAGCCTGGATCCGCCGATGGCAGGGCTCTCGGAACGGGAACTGGAGATCATCGAACTGGTGGCGCAGGGGCTCACCAACCAGGAGATCGCCGACCGCCTGATGATCAGCAAGCGCACGGTGGACAACCACGTCAGCAATATCTTCACCAAGACGGGCGTGAAGAACCGCGTCGCCCTGCTGAACTGGGCCATGGACAACGGCAAGATCTGCCGCGATGGCTTCAATTGCTGCGCCCTGGATGGGGATGGGCCGGCAGGTCGCACAGCAGGGGGACGAGGCTGAAGTCGTCGCCGTCGAACTCGAACAGCTCGGCGTAGGCCAGGCAATCTTCCACGGCGCCGGACACACGCAGCACTCCTTGGTGGTCGTAGAGACCGATCACGGGCCGTCCCCCGAAGATGCAGAAAGAATTCCAGTTTGAGACTAGGGCATCGCGCGCCCCAGCAAGCCCTCCCGTTCGGCCCCACTCCAGTCCGCCAGGGGACGGCGCGCCAGGGCGGCATTGCTGAGCTCGTGGCGGCCGGTGATCTCCAGGCCACACCAGGGCGGCACCACCACCGGCGTGGCGGCATCGGGCAGCTCCACCTCCGCCACCACCAGCGGGGCATTGGCCCCCTCGAACTCGTCCACCACCCAGTCGCCGCCGGGCAGATCGAGCCCATGGCGCCGCTTGCGCAGCTGCCAGGGGGCCAGGGCCAGCAGGGCTTCGGCATCGCCTGCAGGGATCGCGTACTCGAACTCCTGCCGCACCAGGGCCAGCGCGCCGCTCGCCCCGCCGCTCGCCTCACCAGCCGGCGGGGCCGCCTTGAGGGTGAGCCAGCCCTGCTCGCCATCGGACAGCCGCACCCGCAGGGTGAACCCATCGGAGCGCGCCGAGAGATACCCCTGCGCGAAGCCGCGGCTCCAGCGGATGTGGCGGTGCCAGCCGGGCTGCCGCACCAGAAAACGGCGTTCGATCTCCAGGGCCACGGGCGCTCAGTTCGGGGAGGGTTCGGCCCCATCCAGGCTGCCGGCCCAGTGGAGCTTGCGGGTGAGGGTGCGGTAGTAGGAGGGGCTCTGCTCCAGCAGCACGAAGAGGGAAGGATGGGGGCTGCGCTGCACGATGCAGCGATCCCCGGGCTCCAGCTCGGTGGCGTGGGCGCCGTCCTTCCAGAGCTTCACCCGGCGACTGCTCTCCCCCAGCGGCCACACCGTGAGCCGGGAGCGGGGGGGCACCACCACGGCCCGGCTGGAGAGGCTCATCGGGCAGATCGGCGTGATCACGATCGCCTCGATGCCGGGATGCAGGATCGGTCCGCCGGCCGCCATGGCATAGCCCGTGGAGCCGGTGGGGGTGGCGATGATCAGCCCATCACCGCGGTACTGATCCACCACCTCGCCGTCGATCTCCAGTTCCAGCACGCAGGTGGGGGAGAGCTGATCCAGGCAGGGGCGCAGGTAGAAGTCGTTGAGGGCGCAGTGGGCGCCGTCGTTGTCCTCCCCCTGGAGCACCCCGTCGCCCCGGTCCACCATGGCCTCGAGCATCAGCCGCCGCTCCAGGGCAAAGCGATCGTCGCGCAGCCGCTGCCAGAGCGAATCGGTGGAGCCGGAGCGGTCTACCTCGCTCTCCTCCTGCCGCTCCTGCGGGGCGGGGTCCGGAGTGGCCCCGTCCGGCTCACCGTGCTGGTGCAGCTCGAGCAGCCGGGCGTCGTGGGTGAGGAAGCCCAGGTGGCCGCCCACGTTGAAGCTGAGGATCGGCACGTTGTGCCGCGCCAGGTGCCGGGCCGCCCCGAGCACGGTGCCATCGCCGCCGAGCACGAGGGCCAGATCGGGCAGACGCGGCTCGGTGGCCAGCAGGCCAGGGAAAGGGTTGCTGCTGAGGCCACTGGCGGCCACCACCACGTGAACCCCTTCGGAGTGAAGGTCGGCAGCCACCCGGCGGGCCTGGCGCTGGGCCGCAAGGCTGCCGGTGCGCACGATCAGCCAGACCCGCTCAAGCCGCATGGGGGCAGCAGCGGCCTACCAACGCAGCAGGTTGAAGCGCTCCATGTCCACCGTTTCGCGGTTGCGGTACAGGGACAGGAGGATGGCCAGGCCCACGGCGGCCTCAGCGGCAGCGACGGTGATCACGAAGATGGCGAACACCTGGCCGCGGATCAGCTGACCGTCGAGGTAGCTGGAGAAGGCCATGAGGTTGATGTTCACGGCATTGAGCATCAGTTCGATGCTCATCAGCACCCGCACGGCGTTGCGGCTGTTGATCAGGCCCCACACGCCGGTGCAGAACAGGATGGCCGCCAGCACCAGATACGACTGCAGCGGAATGGCGGAGGGCAGCTCGAGGGTCATGGCGGGCTCAGGGGGTGGTGGTCTCGAGGGCGGGCTGCTCGGCGGAGGGGGGCCCCGGCAGCAGCGGCGTGCGGGCCTTCTCGATCAGGCCCTGGTCGGCGGGTTCGCCGGTGATCACGTCGCTGCTGAACACATCCCGGCGCGCCAGAACGATCGCACCGATCATCGCCATCAGCAGCAGCACCGAGGCCAGCTCAAAGGGAAGCAGGTAATCGCTGAACAGGTGCTCGCCGATCCGGATCGTGGCCTCCTCGCCCACCGGCTCGGGACCGGGGAGGGCCCAGGGGGTGGTGAAGGCCACCCGCACCAGCAGCACCAGCAGGCCGCCGCAGACGGCCCCCGAGAGCAGACGGCGCAGGGGCAGCCCGGGAATCGCCGAGAGGTTCTCGCGCTTGTTGACGAGCATGATCGCGAACAGGATCAACACGTTCACGGCGCCCACGTAGACCAGCACCTGGGCAGCGGCCACGAAGCTGGCGTTGAGCAGCAGGTACAGGCCCGCCACGGACAGGAATACCCCGCCCAGCAGAAAGGCGGAGTACACGATGTTCGGCAGCAGAACCACCCCGAGGGAGCCGAGCACCAGGGTGACCGACAGCACCAGGAAGCAGAGTTGCTGGGTGGTGGAAGCGAGCGTCATCAGGGGTTGGCTCCGGAATCGGCCGGGGAGTCCGCGGCTGCGGCGGCCTTGGGCAGGGTGTCGAGCACCTGCTCGGGCAGTTTGCCTGCCCGCGGCGCAGTGGCGGGAACATCGTGGGGATCCATTACCCCCTTGGGCAGATAGGCCAGTTCCCGCAGAGCGAAGACGGCCGGATCGGAGGTGACGCTGGTGGGCAGACGTCCGAGGGCGATGTTGTCGTAGTTGAGGCTGTGGCGATCAAAGGCCGAGAGCTCGTACTCCTCGGTCATCGAGAGGCAGTTGGTGGGGCAGTACTCCACGCAGTTGCCACAGAAGATGCACACTCCGAAATCAATGGAGTAATTGCGCAGTTCCTTCTTTTTGGTGGCCTTGTTCATCACCCAGTCCACCACCGGCAGGTTGATCGGGCACACCCGCACGCACACCTCACAGGCGATGCACTTGTCGAACTCGTAGTGGATGCGGCCGCGGTAGCGCTCCGAGGGAATCAGCTTCTCGTAGGGGTACTGCACCGTGATCGGCCGGCGGCGCAGGTGATCGAAGGTCACCGCCAGGCCCTGGGTCATGTACTGGGCCGCGCCCAGCGCATCGCGGGTGTAGTCACCCACCTTCTTGAGGAAGCCGAACATGGACCGAGAGGCGAAGAGCAGGAGGGGGATCGGGCTGCGCCCCATGATGGACGCTGCGCCCGCAAAGCGACGCGCTGGACGGGAGAGCCGGTGCACTGGCTACCGGCCGAACCGGAGCCGCGGGGCCTCAGCCGCCGAAGGCCAGCGGGAAGGCGAGCTTCAGGCCCGCGGTGACCAGCAGGTTCACCAGGGCGATCGGCAGCAGGAATTTCCAGCCCAGATCCAGCAATTGGTCGATGCGCACCCGGGGGGTGGTCCAGCGCAGCAGGATCGCCACGAACACCAGCAGGTAGGCCTTCAGCACGGTCATCACGATGCCGGTGGCCCCGGTGATCACCTGCACCACGGGCGCATCCACCGACTGCCCCAGGGCCCCCGCCAGCCACTCCACCGGCACCGGGAACCCCCAGCCGCCGAGGTACAGCACCGACACCAGCAGGGCCGAGAGCACGAGGTTGATGTAGCTGCCCAGGTAGAAGAGGGCGAACTTCATGCCGGCGTACTCGGTCTGGTAGCCGGCCACCAGCTCCTCTTCCGCCTCCGGCAGGTCGAAGGGAAGCCGCTCGCACTCCGCCAGGGCGCAGATCCAGAAGATCAGGAAGCCCACCGGCTGGCGCCAGATGTTCCAGCTGAGAATGCCGGCGCCGGTCTGCTGATCGACGATGTCGACGGTGCTGAGCGAGTTGCTCATCATCACCACGGCCAGCACCGCCAGGGCCAGGGGGATCTCATAAGAGATCGACTGGGCCGCGGCCCGCAGGCCCCCCAGCAGGGAGTACTTGTTGTTGGAGGCGTAGCCACTCATCAACAGGCCGATCGGCTGGATCGAGCTCAGGGCGATCCACAGGAAGATGCCGATCCCCACGTTGCTGATCAGCAGGTGCTGCCCGAAGGGCACCACCAGCCAGCTGAGGATCACCGGGATCACGACCAGCACTGGGCCGAGGGTGAAGAGCAACCCATCGGCCCGGGCCGGGATGATGTCCTCCTTGAAGACCAGCTTGATGCCGTCGGCGATGGGCTGGAGCACCCCGAGGGCACCGGCGTACTCCGGGCCGATCCGCTGCTGCACGGCGGCGGAGATCTTGCGCTCCAGCCAGACGCTCACCAGCACGCCCACCACGGCGGCGGTGAGCACCAGCACCATCGGCAGGGGCAGCCAGAGCAGGTGGGCGGCGCCGGCACTGATGCCGAAGCCCTGGAGCACGTCGGAGAAGCTGGCCTCCAGATCGAGGCCAGGGCTCACGGTCGCCGGCACGGCGGCCGTCGCGAGGGATAGGAGGCTGGCGATCACCATGCAGGAGAGGGCAAGGGGCGCGGCTGCGGTGGAGGCAACTTAGGGCGAGGACGAGGGGGCCGGATGGTTCCTGGATCACCGCGCCTCGAGGGGCTGCCAGGAGCGGCCCTCGGTGCCGGTGTAGATCTGCGTGGGCCGGTAGATGCGGTTGGCCCCCAGCTGCTCCTTCCAGTGGGCCAGCCAGCCGGCGGTGCGGGCGATCGCGAAGATCGGCGTGAACAGATCCCGCGGGATGCCGAGCTTGCGGTACACGAGCCCCGAATAGAAGTCCACGTTCGGATAGATGCCCTTCGGGCCGAGGCGCTGGGCGGCCACCTCCTCCAGCCGGCAGGCCAGGTCGTAGAGGGGATCGTGGCCGAACCGATCGAACAGCTCCTCCGCCAGCCGCTGCAGGATCACGGCGCGGGGATCCTTCACCTTGTACTCACGGTGGCCAAAGCCCATGATCTTCTGCTTCTCGGCGATGGCCCGATCGAGCCAGGGCTCCACCTGCTCGGCCGTGCAGATCTCCTCGAGCATCGCCAGCACGTCTTCGTTGGCGCCGCCGTGCAGGGGGCCGGCCAGGGTGCCCACCGCCGAGGCCACCACCGCGTAGGGGTCGGTGAGGGTGCTGGCGGTGACGCGGGCGCTGAAGGTGCTGGCGTTGAGGCTGTGCTCGGCGTGCAGGATCAGGCAGGCATCGAAGATGCGGGCCGCCAGGGGATCGGGCTCCCGCTCGGTGAGCATGTAGAGGAAGTTGGCGGCGTAGGGCAGATCGTCGCGGGGCTGGATCGGATCCTGGCCTTTGCGGATCAGCTGG
>JBJTWS010000310.1:0-4052 GCA_046081905.1 Synechococcus sp.
CGATGCACGGGGTGTTGCGGCTGGTGGTCACCCTCGATGGGGAGGATGTGGTGGATTGCGAGCCGGTGATCGGCTATCTCCATCGCGGCATGGAGAAGATCGCCGAAAATCGCACCAGTGTGATGTACGTGCCCTACGTGAGCCGCATGGACTATGCGGCGGGCATGTTTTATGAAGCCATCGTGGTGAACGCCCCCGAGCGGCTGGCCGATGTGCCGGTGCCGAAGCGCGCCAGTTACATCCGCGTGCTGATGCTGGAGCTCAACCGCATCGCCAACCACCTGCTCTGGCTCGGCCCCTTCCTGGCAGACGTGGGTGCCCAGACGCCGTTCTTCTACATCTTCCGCGAGCGGGAGATGATCTACGACCTCTGGGAGGTGGCCACCGGCCAGCGGCTGATCAACAACAACTACTTCCGCATCGGCGGGGTGGCCGCCGATCTCCCCTGGGGCTGGCTGGAGAAATGCCTCGACTTCTGCGACTGGTTCGGCCCGAAGATCGATGAATACGAGAAGCTGATCACCAACAACCCCATCTTCCGGCGCCGCATCGAGGGGCTCGGCACGATCACCCGCGAGCAGGCGATCAACTGGAGCCTCTCGGGTCCGATGCTGCGCGCCTCCGGGGTGCCCTGGGATCTGCGCAAGGTGGACCATTACGAGTGCTACGACGACTTCGAGTGGAGCGTTGCCTGGGCCACCGAGGGCGACTGCTACGCCCGCTACCGCGTGCGGGTAGAGGAGATGCGTCAGTCGCTGAAGATCCTGCGCCAGGCCTGCCAGATGATTCCCGGCGGCCCCACCGAGAACCTGGAGGCCCGGCGGATGGCGGAAGGCAAGAAGAGCGAGTGGTACGGCTTCGATTACCAGTACGTGGCCAAGAAGGTGGCGCCCACCTTCAAGATCCCCTCCGGTGAGCTCTACACCCGCCTCGAATCGGGCAAGGGCGAGATCGGCGTGTTCATCCAGGGCAACGACGACGTGACCCCCTGGCGCTTCAAGATCCGCGCCGCCGATTCCAACAACCTCCAGATCCTGCCCCACCTGCTCAAGGGCAACAAGGTGGCCGACATCATGGCGATCCTCGGCTCGATTGACGTGATCATGGGTTCGGTGGACCGCTGAACCGTTTCCTGCACCGCCTGCGTGGCGCCGGCTTCCTCCTGCCGGCCGGCCTCACGGGCTACCTCTGGCTCAAGGGCCTCCATCCGGCCCTGCCGGGCTGGCCCTGTCCGCTGCGGACCCTCACCGGCATCCCCTGCCCCACCTGCTTCCTCACCCGCGCCACCAGCGCCGCCCTCACGGGCGATCTGGGCGCCTCGCTGCAGTGGCATCCCTTCGGTCCACTCGTGGCGGCGGCCCTGGTGGGCTGGTTGGTGCTGGCGATCCGGCAGCGGCGGCTTCTGCCCCCGCAGATCCAGGGGCGCCATCTGGTGGCCGCCGCCGTAGCGCTCCTGCTGCTCTGGATCCTGCGGCTGTCGCTCCAGTTCGGGCTGGGAATTCCCGCCTTTCCAGACGGCTGATCAGCCCAGGGAAGACCCCCGTGGGCTCGGTTCAGCGGATCAGGCCCAGGTGATAGGCGGAGTTCTGGAGGTAGAAGTTCCCCACCGGCACCGCCACCAGGGCCCCCGTTCCGCAGGTGCAGATGGCGGCCACGAGCACAACCGACCCCACCAGCGCCTGCACACCGATGAAGGTCATGCCGTGGGGCGAGCGAAACACGGCCTGCCAGGAGCGGGCAAAGGCCTGCTCGATGGTTTCGTTGGTGGTGAAGATCCGGTTCACGAACACCGGCCCCACCAGCAGCACCGCAAAGCCGGGCAGGAGGCACAGCAGCAGGCCCGCCGCGGTGATCAGGGCGAAGGCCAGGCCGGCCAGCAGGTAGCGCCAGGGGCGTTGCCGCAGGAGCCGGAAGGCCTCCGCCAGGGTGATCACCCGGCCGGTGGCGTAGTGCAGGGCCGGCACCGCCATCAGCAGCACCCCCACCAGGCTGGAGAGCACGGTGAGGGGCACCTGGGCCACCTGGCTGAGCAGCAGGGCCGTGGCCGCCATCGGCGTGGTGGGCTCGAGGGCGGCGCCGGAGAGGACCCCCGGATCGAGGGCCGCCGGGCCGAGCCCCACCAGCACCGCGAGCAGGGAGAGTCCGGAGCCGATGGCGCTGATCGCCCCGCTCAACAGCCACACCACCAGCAGAGTGGGGAGATGGGCCACGAAGGCCTCCCAGGAGCGGCCCAGGGTGGGGGGCTCCTGGGCGAACGCAGGGGCCATGCGCGCCTCGGCGGGGATGGGCGGAATGTAGGCCGCCTCGCTTGGCAGGATGCACCGCCATGGACTCCCCCGCCGCCTGGCTGCAGATCGAGTGCACCGTGCGCTTCGGCGATACGGATGCCGCCGGAGTGGTGCACTTCCACCAGCTGCTGCGCTGGTGCCATGAGGCCTACGAGGAAAGCCTCGAGCGCTATGGCGTGGCCGCCGAGGAGGTGTTTCCCCGGCCGGGCCACACCCCGGCGGTGGCGCTGCCGATCGTGCACTGCAGCGCCGACTACCGCCGCCCGCTGGTGTGCGGCGATCGGCTCACGATCGAGCTGCGGCCGGAGCGGCTCGATCCGGGCAGCTTCGAGGTGCGCTACGGCTTCCACTGCGGCAGCCAGGAGGTGGCCCGCGGGCTCACCCGCCATGTGGCGATCACGGCGGCCGAGCGCCGCCGCTGCGCCCTGCCATTGGCGATCAACCGCTGGCTCGAGGCCGCCAGCCTCACCGGCGAAGTGCGGCTGCTGGGCTGAACGGGGCGCCCCTCAGCGCTGGCGGCCGAGGGCCCAGAGCAGAGCACCCAGCTGCAGGGGCAGCAGGCTCGCCAGCCAGGCGAGGGGATGGAGACCCTGATCGGGCACGGCGGCAAAGGCGGTGAAACTGGCCAGGCCGGCAATCACCAGCAGAAGCAACGGCCAACGCCGCAGCGGAGAGCCGGAACGGGGCGCAGGATTTCCGCCCATTACGCCTAGGGAGGAGGGGATCAGAACCATTCCCGCTTGGCATCGAGATAGGTGGCCTTGAATTCCTCGGGCGTTTTGGTGAGGTAGATGATGCCTTCCACCAGGCCGATCACCCCCATCACGAAGCCACCGAAGCCACAGGTCACCAGGGTCACCACCAGCATGATGATGCCGGCGGTTGTGTAACCCAGCAGGAACTTGTGGATGCCGAAAGCACCCAGGAAGATCCCCAGGAGCCCCGCGGCCAGCTTCTTATTGCTTACCTCGGTATCGGAGGCCCCGTTCATGAAATCCCTCTCCGGTTCAGGCGTTTTGTAGCGAAGCGAGCCACTCCTGCCAACGGCCCCGTTGCCATTTGCCCGCTGCCGAGGGCGCCAGCTCCGGGCACAGCAGCCAGCGCCGCGGCCGCTCCGCCGCCCGCCAGCCGGCCGTGAGCTCCGGCAGCGCCGTCTGCAGCTGGGCCCAGTCCTCCGGTCGTTGGCCCCGCACCAGCGCCACCAGCCGCTGGCCCCAGGGGGACTCCTCCACCCCGAGCAGCAGCACCTCCGCTAGGGGCAGGCCCCGCGCCGCCGCCTCCCGACGCAGCCGCTCCTCCAGTTGTTCCGGGAAGACCGTCTCGCCGCCGCTGCTGATCGCCCCATCGAGGCGCCCCCGGATCACCAGCCCCTCTTGGGTGAGGGCAGCGGCATCGCCGCTGGTCCACCAGCCCTCGGCGGTGCGGGGCAGGGGCTGCAGCCGGCCCCCTTGCAGCCAGCCGGGGCTGAGCCGAGCGGTGCGCAGCTGCACCGCACCGGTGCCGGGCTCGAGCCGCAGCTCCACATCGCCAAGGGGGAAGCCGCAGCCGGCCGGGGGCGGATCCTTCGCCAGGAAGCACCGGGGCGCGAGAGCACACACCATGGCGGCGGTTTCGGTGGCGCCGTAGCAGGGGGCCAGGGGCAGCTCCAGGCGGCGGGCCCGCCCGGCCAGCGCAGGGGGCAGGGCCGCACCGCCCACCCAGATCACCGCGCACCGGCGCAGCCAGGCCACGGCTTCCGGACTCTCCAGCAGCCTCGCCAGCTGG
>JBJTWS010000311.1:0-4709 GCA_046081905.1 Synechococcus sp.
ACCTGCGCCCGGGGCCGCACGATCGTGGTGGAGACAAGCACCCTGCCCGTGCGCACCGCCGAGGTGATCACCACCATCCTCAGCGCAGCCGAGGGAGAAAAGTCCTCCGGCCGCAAGAGCTTTGCGGTGCTCTCCAACCCCGAGTTCCTTGCAGAAGGCACCGCCATCAGCGATCTCGAAACCCCCGATCGGGTGTTAATTGTCGGCGAGGATTCCAGTGCCATCGAGGCCCTGGCCGCGATCTACAGCCGCTGGGTGGCCGGCCACGCGCATCCTGCGTACCAACCTCTGGAGCAGCGAGCTCTCCAAGCTCACCGCCAACGCCTTCCTCACCCAGCGCATCAGCTCGATCAACAGCATCGCCGCCCTCTGCGAAGCCACCGGCGCCGATTTGCAGGAGGTGGCCCGCGCCATCGGCAGCGATTCGCGCCTCGGTACCAAGTTCCTCAAGGCCGGCCCCGGCTTTGGTGGCAGCTGCTTCCAGAAAGACATCCTCAACCTGGTGTATCTCTGCGGCCACTACGGTCTGGAGGAGGTGGCTGCTTACTGGCAGCAGGTGGTGGATCTGAACACCTGGTAGCAGCACCGCATCTCCCAGCTGGTGGTGCGGCGGTTGTTTGGCACCGTGACGGGCAAGCGCATTGCCGTTCTGGGGTTTGCGTTCAAGGCCGACACCAACGACACCCGCGAGACCCCTGCCATCCGCATCTGCCGCGACCTGCTGGAAGAAGGTGCCCAGCTGGCGATCTTCGATCCCAAGGTGAGCGCCGAGCAAATCGCTGCGGATCTGGGGGTGGAGGCTCTGGCTGGTTCAGGGATGCAGGGCGAGGGGGTGTGGCAGCCGGCTGGGAATCCCTATGCCGCTGTTGCTGGCGCGGATGCGGTGCTGCTGCTCACCGAGTGGCAGCGGCAATTCCGGCAGCTCGATTGGCCTGCCCTGGCGTCGGTGATGCGGCAGCCCGCCTGGTTGTTTGACGCCAGGACGGTGGCGGATGCGGCGGCGGCTCGCGCGGCGGGGCTGCGGGTGTGGGTTGTGGGGGAGGGCGATGGGTAGGGCCACCGGTGATGCGGTGCCCGCCGGGGGCGGTTGCTGGCTGGCGCCGTGAGCCCGCCGCACGCTTGGCTGGACAACCAGTGAAACCACGGAAGCCATACGCAGTAGTATGGGCGTACTGTTGCGTGATCGGTGTTGGTGGGGTCTCTCTACGGTGATGGCAGATGTTGAAGGCCTTCCAGGGCAACCCGATTCAGTGCCGCCCCCTCGGCTGCTGGATCGCCGCGGCTTCGAGCAGGAGCTCTTTTCCTCCTCGAACCAAGCCCCCTCCACCGGCGATTCCTCGCCTACATAGCCACCGAGCTGGCAGGCCCACCGAATGGCGAGCAAGCCAACTGAGGCAGCAAGGTCATGCCAGTACTTCACCGCGGCCCACCACTGGCCTGGCTCTGGGGCTTGTTGATTGCCCTGTCAGCCTTCAGAGCCAGCAGTACACTCTTGCTGCCAGCGACATCACCACTCCACAACAGCGTCTGCAGTGCACTGCCAGGCCTGCCGAGCTGCAAGCGGTAGATCTTCAGGGATGAACCCAGCCCAACTGCTCCACTCTCAGAGCTCATCCTTCACGCAGAACGGCTTCATGGTTCTGAAGGATTTCTTCAGCAGCGAGCATGCTGAGGCCATCAAAGTTGCATCAGCAAAACTCCTGGGAGACAGCAATCCAGAAGCCAACAACTGGATCAACGCCCCACACGCCGCAAGCAGCACAATCCTGAAGGCCCTCCTGCACCAACCCTTGCTAGATGCTCTAGAAAGCCTCGTCGGAGCACACTTTGTGTGCTGGGGAAGTTCGCTCCTGTGCAAATGGCCCTAAACCGCGTCGGCTGTGAACTGGCATCAAGATGCCGGCTACTGGCCCCTCCAACCGGCTCCCATCGCAACGGCCCACTGCCCTACGACGACACCGAACCCGGTGCCCACGCCTTCGGCTTTGACAGCAGACGCATCCGAGAAAAACTCTTCAATGCAGCACCTCTGCAGCTCCCGATCCATGCCGGCGACGCCATCCTCTTCAGCGATCAACTTGTGTATGACTCTGGCCCCAACCACACCGATCAACGCCGATTAGCGCTCGTGGCACGGTATGCGCCGGTGCATGTGCGTGCTGAGAAGGGATGGAACAGACAGGCCATCTTCTGCCGCGGGCATGATCCCAGTGGCCACTGGACGCAAGGCCATCCCGGATGACGATTCCCCTGCTGCACCACATCCCGCCTGGCACCGCGCTGATTCACATCGGCGCACACCATGGCCAGGAAGCACCGGCCTACGCCGCACACAACGCGCCTGTGCTGTGGATTGAAGCGTGCCCCCTGTTCATCCCCAGGCTGCAACAGCAACTGGTGAACCACCCGCAGCAGCAATGCCGGCTGGGGGCCGTGGCCGCACGCGCAGGGCAGCGCCGCGTGTTCCATCTCAGCAACACCATGCAGGGCGTGAGCAGCAGCTTTTTTCACTTCGGCGCTGGCGCCCAGGAGCTTTGGCCCGAGCTTCAGCTGCAACACATCCAAACCACCATGGTCACAACCACCACGCTCGACAATCTGATCGAGCAGGACAGCGACTGGATCAACCAACACAATCCCACAGCACTGGTCATTGACAACACCAGCTACGACCTCGTGATCGCCTACGGCATTCTCTACCATCTTGACGATCCGCTCCCCCTGCTCCGAGCCGTCGCCGCGATCAAGCCCCGCCACTTCCTGCTTGAAACCTGCGTAACACCCGAATTAAGCACCCAATCATCGGGCTATCCCCTGTGTCGCTGCAGCGAGCAAGCCAGCGATGGCAGCCAGTCTGTGACCGGCGTGGGCTGCCGCCCGGATCGGCGTTGGCTGTGGAAAACACTGCAGTCTCTTTTCCAGTATGTGTATTCCTACACGCATCAACCCGATCACCCCGAATTTCCATTGAACTGGGAAGCCGATGGGATCGGCAACATCTCAGGCCTCAGCCGGATGATCTTCCTCTGCAGCAACGAGTCAATCAGCAGCAAACTCGTCACCGAAAGCCTGCCGATGCGGCAGCAGCCCTGCAAACCAGTGGCTTAGTGAGCTTTCACATACCAATCGTCCCGCTTCTCTTCCCGGCACTGATAGCCCTGGGCCTCCAGCAACGCCTGAATGCCTTGCCGCTGCTCGGTGAAATTGTGCTCCACCGTGATGCAGCGGAACTGATAGCGGCTCCAGTCGATCCCTTCCAAGATGGCCAGCTCACTGCCTTCCGTATCGATGCTCAGATAATCGATCACCGCTGGCGCACCCTGCTGATCCAGTAGATCCATCAGTGAGATGGTGATCACCTCGATCACATCGCCCACGGCCGCATAGGCATTGCGCTTGTCCATGTGCTGATCTTTACCGGCCAGCTCTTCCAGGCCGCCATAGGCATCCGCCAGCACAAAGCGCATCTGCTCACCGCTGTTGCGATACACACAGGCCGTGCTGAGATTGCAGGAGCGGTTCTGCTGCAGGCGCTCAAACAAATTGGGGTTCGGCTCCGCGCAGATTCCCCGCCAGCCGAAATGCTTCTCCAGCAGCCAGCTGTTGCTCAGCAGCACCCCATCGGTGGCGCCGAATTCCACAAAGAAGCCATCTCGCTTCCAGCCCAGTTGCTCCAGCACCCACAGGTCCTGGCCGAGCTGGGAGCGGCTCAGGCTCTGCCAGCGCTGGCTGGTGCTGGTGGGCTCATCAGCCGGGGTTGAACTGGCTGCTGCGGCCAGGGATCCACGGCTCAAGGCCAGGCTCAGCTCATGGGAGAGCAGCTCGCTCTCGGTGCGCAGGATCGTGAGCTCTGCCGCCAGCTTCTCTGGGGCCAACTGCGCAGGATCCAGCGCTCGGGTGGCTTCGGCATGCAGCGTTTCCGCCTCCTTCCAGGCCCCTGCCTGCACCAACACTCGGCTGGCCAGCAGCCGCGCCCGGCTGGGCTGCTCCCCCGCCGGCATCCAGCGTGGTTGAGCGGCCGCAAGCCAGCTCAGCGCCTGATCCCGCAGCCCACAGAGCAGCAAACTTCCGCCCACCTGCAGCAGCAACGCCTGTCGCTGCGCCTCCTTCACCTCCTGCTCACTCGCCCCCTCCCGCTTGGCCTGCATAAAGGCCAGCGCCGCCTGCTGCTGCTGCTTGCCCTGCTGCGGCCCCGGTTCGATCGTGTGCAGGAGCGCCGCCCCGTAGCGCAGCCATTCGGCTGGGTCGTGGCTCTCTAGCGGATGGGCCTCGATCACGGCCTGCCAGTCGCCCCGCTCGAATGCCTGCTGGCTCATCACGCCACCGCCGCTGCGTTACGGACAGTGTGGCAGGGGTGAGACCACTGCAATACGGCGACGGCCCAGGAAGCAGCACAGCCTCTGCGGCATCTCCTTGCCGCCACTATTGGCAAAGATCGGTCAGTCCGCCTGGCCGCTCATGCGAAAGAAAAGGTATTCGTTCAGGGGGCGGGACAGTGCCGGGTGGCGAGCGGCTCCGCTAAATGCTTGACAGCCGCCTGATTCCTGCTTGGATCTCAGACGGAGACGGCTTGAACCCAGGCCCGTCACTGGAGGGTGGTTTGGAGGAGTTGCGGGACCTGCGGCCGACCCGCTCTCGCAGGCTGGCCAGCTCGGTGGCCAGGGAGGTGAGATGGCTACGGCGCTCGTCGTTCTCCTGCCTGAGAGCCT
>JBJTWS010000312.1:0-4922 GCA_046081905.1 Synechococcus sp.
CGGGAGACGCGCATGGCCGGGCAGACGGGGGAGGGCGGAAGCTATCACCGCCACACCCCAGCCCTGAAAACCTCTGCTAACGTCCGCTCCCAACTGTCCAAGCGGCGTCTCATGCTTCCCAATTCCCTTCTCGACCGCTCGACGGGGTTAGGGGGGCTGGGCGGTTTGACCGATCCGATCGCCGAGGCTGCTGCCGGCGAGGAGAGCGGCGAGGCCCTGATCGGCATCGACGACGTGCAGAAGGCGCTGAATCGCTCGCGCGCCTCGGTGTACCGCTACACCAACACCGATCCGCGCAACCTCAATCCCCCCTTCAACCCGCGCAAGCTCAATCCCGAATACCGCAGCGACCAGAAGGATCCGCTGCTCTTTCATCCCAACGAGGTGGCACGCTTCGCCCGCGACGTGCTGCGCATCAAGGAGGTGACGGTGGAGGTGCTGAATTCCCCCTCCACCGCCACCCAGCAGCTGCTGGGCGCCATCCTCGAGGAGCTGCGCGCCATCCGCGGGCGCCTCGAGGCCCTCGAGGAAGGCCCCACCTCCCTGGTGGCCCACCGCGACAGCTACGACCAGTCGCGGCCGGCGGCCTGAGTTCGCCGCGGCACACCCCGGGGCTTGCCTGGGGTGCCACACTCAATCACCCCCTTTTTCTTCGCACAGGAACCCCCGCAGCGCCCCCCGCGCTCAACTGCCGCCCGGTCCTCTGGCCGGGCCAGTGGGTTCCCGCCTCCATGGACCAACCCCCTCCTGCCTCCCTGGCGCTCCGCGCCCCGGTCTCCGCTTCCCCTTCCGCCGCCGTGCTGTTTCCGGAGGGTCCGGAAGCCTGCGGAGAGCCCGCCGAGGAGCCCCCCAGTCGGGGTCTTCCCGTTGCCGAACCCACCACCGTCCCGGCGGGCAGCGATCCTGACGCCTCCCCCTGGACACCCCTGCTGGGCTTCGCGATCGCCCTGTCCACCCTGGTGGTTCCCCTCGGTAGCGTGATCGCCGAACGCCCCCGCTGGCTTCCCCCTCCGCCCCATGGATCTGAGCCCACTGGTGGCCTGTCCGGCTCCCGGACTGGTCAACCTGATCGTTGAGATCCCGGCCGGCAGTCGCAACAAATACGAATACCGGGCCGAGGCCGGCATCATGGCGCTCGATCGGGTGCTGCACTCCTCCGTGCGCTACCCGTTCGACTACGGCTTCGTGCCGGGCACCCTGGCCGAGGACGGCGCCCCGCTCGACGCGATGGTGATCATGGAGGAGCCCACCTTTGCGGGCTGCCTGATCACGGCCCGGCCGATCGGCATCCTCGACATGATCGACAGCGGCGCCCACGACGGCAAGCTGCTCTGCGTTCCGGTGGCGGATCCCCGCCAGGCCGGCGTGCGCAGCATCCGCCAGATCGCCCCCACCCAGCTGGAGGACGTGGCCGAGTTCTTCCGCACCTACAAGAATCTGGAGGGGCGCGTCACCACCATCACCGGCTGGCTCGATGCCGATGCGGTGCCCGCGCTGCTGCAGCGCTGCATCGACGCCGCCGATCAGAGGGATCGCTGCAGCAGGAAGCCCTCGTAGTTCAGGGCCTGGAAGATCCGGGCCGGATCGCCGAAGCCGGCCGCATTCACCAGGGCCGTGAGCCGGGCCAGGCCGATCGGATGGGTGCCGCGGGTGAGCTGGGTCCGCTCCTCGGCGGCGCCATCAAGGCCGCTGGCCCGCTGGAAGCCCAGCCAGGCGCTCTCCACCTGGCCCTGGAGCGGCGAGCGCTCCGGCTGCATCAGATCCACCAGCACCAGCTGCCCGCCGGGTCGCAGCATCCGGCAGAGCGCACTCAGGAAGGCCAGCTTGCTGCCGTCGTCCGGCAGCGACTGCAGCACCAGCACCGAGAGGGCCCCATCGAAGCCGGCCGCGGCCCCCTCCGCCTCCGCCAGGGCCTCCACGGTGCTTCGGCGCCAGGCGATCCCGTCGCCACCGACGCGGCGGCGGGCGATCTCCAGCATCTCGGCGGAGGGGTCGATGGCGGTGAGGCGCCAGTCGGGGCGCTGGTTGCGGGCCTCCAGCAGCTCCGCGCCGGTGCCGCAGCCGGCCACCAGCACGGCGGCCCCCTCGCCGCCGGCCAGGGGGGACGCGGCCAGCAGGGCCACCCCGAGGCGCGCCAGGCTGGCGTAGCCCGGGATCAGGCGCTGCACGACCCGGTCGTAGCCCTCGCCGGCGGTGCCGGGTGCCGGGCCGGGGTGTGTGCCGGGGGAGGCGGGGGTCCGGCTCGGGTCTGCCTCGGCCACGGCGGCTGCACGGGTGGGTTGGGCCGATGCTAAGCACCGCGATTCCTCCTCAACACTCCGTTGCAGGGGGTGGGAATCCGGCCGGGGAGCCGCGGGGAGTGCCCTAAGTTGGGCGGCGCCCATTCCCCCCGGATCGACCGTGCCCACCATCCGTTTCGAACGCGAAGGCCAGCAGGTCGGTTGCATCGAAGGGGCGAATCTGCGCAAGGCTGCCCTGGATGCCGGCATCAATCCCTACAAGGGCCTGAACAACCTCAACAACTGCGGCGGCCTCGGCCAGTGCGGCACCTGCGTGGTGGAGGTGCTCGAGGGGCAGCGCAACCTCTCCCCCCGCAGCGATGTGGAGGAGGTGTACCTGGCCGATCGTCCGGCCAACTACCGCCTCAGCTGCCGCACCACCGTGAACGGCGACGTGACCGTGCGCACCCGCCCGGAAGCGGGCGTGGGCAAGGGCTCCAACAGCCTGGTGGGGGCACTCAAGTCCCTGGTGGGCAAGAAGTGACGTGAGCGGCTGGCGCCTCTACGCCTACGCCCAGTGCTCCACCTGCCGCAAGGCCCAGCAGTGGCTCCAGCAGCGGGGCCTCGAGCCTGAACGGCTCGACATCACCCGCACGCCTCCTACGCCCCAGGAGCTGGCCGCTGCCCTCGAGCAGCTGGGTCGGCGGCGGCTGTTCAACACCAGCGGCCAGAGCTACCGGGCGCTCGGGGCCGCTGCCGTGAAGGCGATGGACGATGCCGCCGCCCTGGCGGCCCTCGCCGCGGACGGAAAGCTGATCAAGCGCCCCTTCCTGGTGCGCCCGGATGGACGCATCGTCACCGGGTTCTCGGCGGAGGAATGGGAGACCTTCTGCGCGGAAGAGGGCTGAACACCCCCATCGCCTCTGCCGCTCAGGGGTTTTCCCCTCCCTCCAGGGGTTCGCTTGTGTCCTCTCGGAAGCGTTGTGCTGCGCTTCCGGCCTCGCTGCCCGGCAGGGTGATCTCCTCGAGTTCTTCGATCAGGGCCGTGATGCTGGCCCGGTTGATCTGGCCGACGTAGGTGCGCTTGAGCTGCTCCAGCAGCGAGGCGAGCAGCGCCTGGGAGCGTTGCAGGACCTCGCCGCCCTCCAGGGCCGCCGCCAGTTCCTCCCAGAAGCGGTCGATGCAGCGCTGCAGCAGCTCCAGCTGCAGGTCGTCGCGCTGCTGCAGCCGCTCGCCCGTGCCGCGCGACACTTCCAGCAGGCTTTCCACCATGCCGCTCGCGAGCTGGCGGCTGAGGCCCTGCTCCACCTGCAGCAGCACCTGGATCCGCCGCAGCGGGCCCGGCACGATCGTGTTCTGCAGGCTCTGCTGCAGGGCGTGGCCGAGCACCCCCTGCAGTTCGGGTTCCAGCCGTGGTGCCACCTGGTTCAGGAGCAGCGGCGCCCAGATCCGCACCAGCTCCACCAGCTCCTTCTCCTGGGGCTGGATCACGCTCTGGTGGCTGCGCAGGGCCCGTAGCCGCTCCGGCCAGCGCCGGGAGCGCACCAGCTGCTGCAGGCCGTCCACCAGCTGCAGGGCCAGCACCTCGAACAGCTCCACCGCCAGCATCGCCACCACCCCGCGGCTGATCACCGCCCGCAGCGGCTCCAGGTTGATCAGCCCGCTCGACTGCAGCCGCTCCAGCACCGGCACCAGCCGCAGCCAGCGCCAGAAGGGCAGCAGCAGCGGCAGATCGATCCAGCGGCGCAGCAGGGCATCGCGCCAGCTGAGCCCCGGCAGCCGCCGCCGGGCGCGGCTGGCCCGCAGCAGGATGTCGAGCGCGAAGACGCTCTGGAAGGCCACCAGGTCGGTGAACCAGAAGTGGTCGGTGGGGCGGCCGTTCTCATCGATCGAGCGCCAGTAGTTGGTGGCCACCAGCGGCAGCACCGTCTCCTGCCAGAAGATCCGCTCCCGGCTCCAGGGGTGGCGCTCCAGCCAGTCGGGCCCCAGCAGCGTCGCCGCCGCCTGCTTGGGCGAGCTGGTGTCGGCGCGCTGGCGCAGGAGGTTCTTGATCTTCTCCAGCGTTCCCGAGGCGTTGGCCGTGAGGAAGGGGTTGGAATCGATCATCTGCTGCGTCAGCTTCACCTGACGGGCCAGCAGCCGTTCCTGCTCCGCGCTCAGGAGCCCGGGTGGGCCCTGCTGCAGGGCCCGATCCAGCTGCTCAAAGTGCTCGAGGTAGGCCTGGGTTTCGCGGTGCGGCTCGATCCCCTTGATCGGATCCACCAGGGGGGTCACATCCGGCAGGAAGGGCAGCGGCAGCCGCAGCGGCAGCGGCAGCGACGGCAGCGGGTACAGGGTGCGCTGCAGCCAGAAGTTGCGCAGGGGGATGTAGGTGAGATCGAAGCCCACCCAGAGCAGGTTCAGCGCGGCCCAGAGGGCCACGAAGCGATCCCAGGCGAGGGCGGGTCCGTCGCGGCGGCGGGGAGCTTGAGCCTGCCAGCGGGGACGAGCCATGGGGCGGGCACGGGGCCGATCTCTGCCTAATCTGCCTGGCTCGGCGCGCCCTGCCGCCCACGATCCCTGCCTTGAGCGACCCTCTTCCCCACCCCTCCGCCGAGCCCGACCTCTCCGGAAACCCGCCGCAGCAGGCCCCTGATCCGGCGCCGGCCGAGAACCCCTGGGCCTTCTGGCGCAGTGTGCTGATCACCCTGGTGGTGGCCCTGG
>JBJTWS010000313.1:0-10287 GCA_046081905.1 Synechococcus sp.
CGGAATAGGCCAGGTCCAGATCAGGCACAGCTCAGCTCCCCGGCAGCTGGGGGCGGCCCAGCCAGGCGATCAGCACCAGAAAACCAGAGAGTCCCAGGGCAGTGAGGCCGAAGTGCAGCAGGCTCTGGCGGCCCTTGCGCACCATGTTGCGCATCGCCAGCTTCACGAAGCCGGCGCGCGCCTCAGGCGCGGCGGGGTCGCCGGGGGGGATGGGCTCGGCCATGGCGGGGGGGAAGGGCTGGTTCCGTTGTAGGGGGCCTGGCGGCCCCGCCGCTCAGTCGGCCTCGGCGGCCACCTCCACGCCGGCGTGCAGCAGGCTCTGGATGAAGGGATCCAGATCCCCGTCCATCACGCCCTGCACGTCGGTGGTTTCGTGCTGGGTGCGCAGGTCTTTCACCATCTGGTACGGGTGGAACACGTAGTTGCGGATCTGGTTGCCCCAGGCCGCCTCCACGATGTCGCCGCGGATGTCGGCGATCTCGGCGGCGCGCTGTTCCTGGGCGATCACCAGCAGCTTGGCCATCAGCAGCGCCATCGCCTTCTCCTTGTTCTGGAGCTGCGAGCGCTCCTGGGTGCAGCGCACGAACAGGCCGGTGGGAATGTGCAGGATGCGCACGGCCGTTTCCACCTTGTTCACGTTCTGGCCGCCGGCGCCACCCGAGCGGGAGGTGGTGATCTCCAGGTCCTTCTAGGGGATGTCGAGCTTCACCTCCTCCTCGATCTTGGGCATCACCTCCACACCGGCGAAGCTCGTCTGGCGCTTGTCGTTGGCGTTGAAGGGGCTGATGCGCACCAGCCGGTGGGTGCCCTTCTCGTTGCGGAGGTAGCCGTAGGCGTAGCGGCCCTCGATCTCGATCGTGCAGCTCTTGATGCCCGCTTCCTCCCCCTCGCTGAGTTCGTCCACGGTCACCTTCATGCCGTGGTCCTCCGCCCAGCGGGTGTACATGCGCATCAGCATCAGCGCCCAGTCCTGGGCGTCGGTGCCGCCGGCACCGGCGTTGATCGAGATCACCGCGCCCTCCTTGTCGTAGGGGCCGCAGAGCAGCCGCTCCAGCTCCCAGCGGTCCAGATCGGCGCGCAGGGTCTTCAGGCCGCCGTTGGCTTCCTCCAGGAGGTCGTCGTCGGGTTCGAGCTCGTAGAGCTCCAGCGTGGCTTCGGCATCCGCCACGGCCGCCTGCCAGCGGGCCAGCTGCTCGAGCTGGCCCTTCACGTCGTCGAGCAGGCGCATCTGGCGGCGCGCCTCCTGCTGGTCGTCCCAGAAATCGGGCTGGGCGGCGAGCTGCTCGAGGTCCTGCTGCCGGGCTTTCAGGGCCGGTACGTCAAAGGCAGTCCTGGGCATTGCCCAGGCGGTCGGTGAGCTCGGAGAGGTCGCGCTTGAAGTCGGTGAGGTCGAGCACCGGGGTGGTCATCTGCATGGGGCGACCGTATCAGCGCAGGGGGAATCAGCGCCGGGGGCATCGGCGTGGCGGCCGGCCCGGCCGGGGCCACTTCTAGGATTCCGCTTCCGCCCGGATCGAGGAGATGGCCGCCAACGTTGAGATCTACACCTGGCGGTACTGCCCGTTCTGCATCCGCGCCAAGCAGCTGCTGGAGCGCAAGGCGGTGCCCTACACCGAATACGCCATCGACGGCGACCACGCCGCCCGCGCTGCCATGATCGAGCGTGCCGATGGCCGCAGCAGTCTGCCCCAGATCTTCATCGAGGGCCGCGGCATCGGCGGCTGCGATGAACTGCACGCCCTCGAGCGCGCCGGCCAGCTCGACGCCCTGCTGGGGCTGGCGCGGTGACCACCCCCTCCGCTGCCGCGCCCGGGGCCCGGGCGCAGCTGTTCGTGGTGGATCCGGTGGCCCGGCTGAATCCGGCCAAGGATTCGAGCGTGGCCCTGATGCAGGCGGCCCAGCGGGCCGGCCTGGAGGTGTGGGCCGCCACCCTCAGCGACCTCTCCGCCGTGGCGCCCACCGCCAGCCAGGGCGGTGGCCATCGCCCCTGGGTGCGGGCCCAGCCCCTGCAGCTGATGCCGATGCAGGCGCGGCCCGAGGGCTGGCAGGTCCCCGAGCCCTGGCACACCGCCGGCGAACCCCGCCTCCTGCCCCTCGAGGCCTTCCGCTGGGTGTGGATGCGCAAGGACCCACCGGTGGATGAGGCCTACCTCTACGCCACCCATCTGCTGGAGCTGGGCGAGCGCCACGGCGTGCGGGTGCTCAACCGCGCTGCCTCCCTGCGCGCCTGGAACGAGAAGCTCGGCTCCCTGCGCTTCAGCCACCTGATGGCGCCCTCCCTCGTGAGTGCCCGGGTGGAGCAGCTCGCCGCCTTTGCGGCCGAGCACGGCGAGGTGGTGCTCAAGCCCCTCGGCGGCAGGGCCGGCCAGGGGGTGGTGCGCAGCTCCGGCGACGCCCCCGGTCTCCGGGCCCTGCTGGAGCTGGTGACCCAGCAGGAGGGCCTGCCGGTGATGGTGCAGGCCTTCCTGCCCGGCGTGACCGCCGGCGACAAGCGCATCCTGCTGGTGGACGGCGAACCGCTCGGGGCCGTGAACCGCCGCCCGCTCCCCGGCGAATTCCGCAGCAACCTTGCGGTGGGCGGCGCGCCCGAGATCACCGATCTCACCCCCGCCGAGCAGGCCATCTGCGAGGCCCTGGCTCCGGCCCTGCGCCAGGAGGGGCTCCTTTTCGTGGGGATCGACGTGATTGACGGCCGCCTCAGCGAGATCAACGTGACCAGCCCCACCGGCGTGCGGGAGGTGGAGCGCCTGGCGGGGCTGCCCCTCGCCGACCTCACGATCGAGCGCCTGCTGCAGACCGACCTGCCGGCGGGCTGAGCCGCTGCAGGGCGAGCTTATAGCCGATGGCGTGGATCTCCTGGTAGTACTTCCACTCCAGGAACGAGTAGCGGCTGATGTCCGGCCGCAGCAGTACATCTGCCAGGTGTTCCTGGGCGCGGCTGTCGGCGTGGGAGGCGCACATCATCGAGCTGATGATCGTGCGGGTGAGGGAGGGCCTGGACTCACGGTTTCGTGCTTCCGCCGCCTGGGTGGCTTCCGGCGCCTCGTCTTCGTCGGGGAGGGCATCGAGGGAGATGGCGATCACCTGGCCGTTGGTGAGCTGGCGCGCTTCGCGGATCGGCAGGTTGCAGAGGATGCCGCCATCCACATGCAGATCGCCCCGCTCATCCTGGAAGGGGGAGAAGATCCCCGGCACCGACATGCTGGCGATCACCGCATCGGGAATGCTGCCGCGGCTCCAGCGGTGCAGGGTGTTGCGCGAAAGGTTGGTGGAATACACGTGGAACGGCAGCCAGCTGTCCTCGATGCCGGAGCTGCCGAAGAACTCCCGCAGGGCGCGGCGGGAATTGTTGAGCGTGAACAGGGAATCGGTGGGCAGCTTGATCGTGTACGGCCGCGAGCGGATGATCACCCGCTCCAGGTGGGCCAGGATTTCGCCGGCGGAGAGGTTGAACGCATAGAGGCTCGAGATCAGCGAGCCCACGCTCACCCCCAGCACCATGTCGATGTCGGTGCGGCCCAGCTCCTCCATCGCGGCGATCGCGCCGATGTGGGCGAAGCCGCGGGCGCCACCACCCCCCAGCACCAGGATGTTCTGCATCCGCAGCACCGTGCGGGCCAGGCGGGCCATCTCCTCGGGCCGCTCCGGCCGGATGTGGAGCGGCTGGCCGCTGGGCTCTGCCCCCGGAGCCCGCGGCACCGGCCGGGCCGTGTCCCGGGGCCAGAGGTGCACCGCCAGATCGGGGCGGATCGGCTCCTCCCGCCCGGCCGCGAGCGTTTCGGCGGCGCCTTCCCGCACCGTGACCAGCCGATCGATCAGCAGCCGGTTGCGCGGGCTGAGCACCCGCGGATCCCGCAGGAAGAACACCCCGATCTCCTCCCCGGTGGCGCTGCCGATCAGGAGCTGGTGGCAGTCGTCTTCCTCGGTGGGGGCGTGCAGTTCAATCGCCCGGCCGCCGGTGGCGGCCGATCCGGAGATCCGCTGCAGCTCCTGCCGCAGCCCCGCCAGGGCGGCGCCGGTGCTGGTGTTGCCCGGCTGCAGGTCCAGCAGGGCCACGCTGCGGATCGCGGCATGGCCCGACGGCCTGCCGCGGGAGGCCGCCTCGGCGATCTCCCGCAGCAGGGTCGTCTGCACCTTGGGGAGCGTGCGCAGCAGCTGGTGCAGCAGCTCCCGATCCAGCCGTAGGAAGGAGCAGTCGGTGAGGGCCACCGCCGAGGCGGAGCGGGGGTAATCGCAGAGCAGGCCGTATTCGCCCACCAGGTCGCCCGGCACCACCTTGCGGAAGGTGGGGAGCGTTTCGTTCGGGCGGGCCGTGTCGTAGAGCCCCAGGATTCCCTGCTCGATCACGTAGGCGAAATCGGCCTCGTCGCCCTTGAGGAACAGCGCCTCTCCGGCGGCGATCCGCCCCACCTCCGGCGTGAAACCCTCGAGGTCACTGGCCTGCACGTCGCGGAAGGATTTGGAGGCCTGCAGGATCTGCAGCGGCCGGCTGGCGGTGGAGGGGGCTGCGTCGGCCATGGAGGACAGGGAGGCGCCTGCGAACGGGGCAGCAGGGGGTCTCTGCTGGTGCATTGCTTTGAACGCTAGCGGCAGGATTCGTTACGGAACCGCAGGGGAGGCCGGGCTGTCCGGCTGTCCTCGGGGTGGGGTCCCCCCTGCCAGTCCGCTGCCGCAGCGGCGACAGAAGCGCGCATCCCCCTGGTGTCCGCCCGCCGCGCAGCTAGGGCAGCGCCGCCCCCCGCCCTCACGCCGCCGGGCCTGCTGGATCCCCACGGTGAGGATGCCGGTGGGCACCGCGATGATGCTGTAGCCCAGCAGCATCACGATCGAGGCCACGCCGCGGCCCAGGGTCGTGACCGGGGCCACGTCGCCGTAGCCCACCGTGGTCACCGTCACCACGGCCCAGTAGATCCCCACTGGAATGCTCACGAAGCCGCCCGCTTCCCCCTCGATCAGATACATCAGGGCGCCGATGATGATCACCAGCATCACCATCGTCATCAGGAACACCAGAATCTTGCGCCGGCTCGCCACGATCGCCCGCCACAGCAACTCCGATTCCTGCAGGTATTCCCCCAGCTTGAGAATCCGGAATACCCGCAGCAGCCGCAGGATGCGCACCACCAGAAAGTAGTGCGAGCCCGTCAGCATCAGGCCCAGAAAGCTGGGCAGGATGGCGATCAGATCCACCACGCCGAAGAAGCTCACCGCATAGCGAAGCGGCTGGGTGGTGCAGAGCAGCCGCAGCACGTATTCGAGCCCGAACAGGAGCGTGAACCCCCACTCCAGCACCTGGAAGAGGCGGGCATGGCTCAGGGAGAGGCGGCTGTCGCTCTCCAGGATCACCGCCAGCACGCTGGTGGTGATGGCGATCAGCAGCAACAGATCGAAGGCCTTGCCGGCCGGCGTATCGGCCTCTGCGATCACCCGGTAGAGGGTGGCGCGCCCGAACTGGCGCCGCAGCAGCACCCCGCTGGTCACCAGGGCGCCCAGAAGCAGCAGCACGAGCGGAGGCGGCATGTCCGGTTACCGGCGGCGGCCCGCCCAACAACGGCTGGGCGACACCCCCCTCACAGCGCCATCGACATCACCGGCAGGTTGAGCTGCTGCTGCAGCACCCCCAGCTTCAGGGCCACCTCCTGCAGCTCCCGCTCCGGCTCCGAGCCCTCCACCAGGCCCGCGCCGGCGGTGAGTTCCAGCTCGCGGCCCCGCAGGCAGCCGCTGCGGATCGCCACCCGCAGTTCCGCATCGCCCTCGCTGTCGATCCAGCCGATCGGCGCGGCGTAGGTGCCCCGCTCGAAGGGCTCCAGGCTCCGCAGCCAGGCCATCGCTTCCCGCCGCGGCAGGCCCGCCACCGCCGGGGTGGGGTGCAGCGCCGCCGCTAGGGCCAGGGGCTGCTGCTCCCCCAGCCGGGCGGTGATGGGGGTGTGCAGATGCACCAGCTGGCCGTGGCGGGCCAGGCGGGGCCTGCGCGGCCGGCGGGGATCGAGACCCGCCTCCTTCAGCACCTCGGTGATCGCCTCCACCACCAGCTCGTGTTCATGGCGGTCTTTGGTAGAGCCGGTGAGCCGCTCGGCGGCCGGGCCGATCGGGGCGGTGCCGGCCAGGGCGTCGCTGCGCAGCTGCCCCTGCCGCACCGTGAGCAGCCGCTCGGGCGAGGCGCCCAGCAGCACCTTGCCCTCGGCCCGCTGCCAGAGGAAGCGGCAGCTGCCGGGCTGGCGGCGCCGCAGCTCCGCCAGCAGCTGCAGCGGATCGAGCGGGCGATCCAGCTCCAGGTGCTGCCGCACGGCCAGCACCAGCTTGCGCAGATGGCCGGAGGTGACCAGCTCCAGCCCGCGCACCACCGCTTCGCGGTAGCCCTCCTGCCACGGGGAACTGCGCAAGATCCGTGCCCCCAGGGCCTCGGGGCGGGGTTCGTCGGCGCGGGGGAGGGCCTCGAGCTGGCGGGCCTGTTCCCAGAGCTCCTCCGCCACGACCCGGGGGGTGATGGCGCCGCCGAGGCTGCGCTGCAGCCGCAGCCAGCAGTGGCGGCCCTGGCGGCTCAGCTGCCAGCGGGGCAGCACCGCCTCCACGCCGGCGGCGGCGTTGCCGTCCTGCAGGGGGCTGTCGAAGAAGGAGAAGGTCAGCAGCACCCGCGGCCGGGCCAGGGGCGGGCAGGCCTGGGGCGCCACCGCCAGGCGGCTGAGGCTCACGGCGCTGAAGCGCTGCGCCAGCTCGAAGCGGCGCGGGCCGCTCAGCTCGAGGCTGTGGGTCTTGCCGCTGGCGGCCAGGCAGAGGCCGGGGGCACCATCCCAGAGGAAGCGGAAGCCCTGTCCCTCCGGCAGCTGGGCCAGCAGCGGCAGCGGATCCCGCAGCGCCAGCGGCACCGCCAGGCTGAGCACGCCCTCGTCCTCCAGCTGCCGGGCGCCCTCGGCCGCGGCGGCGAGGAGCTCGGTGAAGCTGCGAGTGGGGGGCGAGGGGCTGCGGGGGGGAGCCTGCACCGGGGGGCGCCGAAGCGGCTGCTCAAATGTATGGACCTTCTCGCATCAGCAGCCGCCGGCACGTATGTCCGAGCCCCAGGTCGTCGCAAGCCTTCACGCCGCCGGGGGGGCAGCGCCGCCGGATCGGCGGCGGCTCTGGAAGGCGGCGATCAAGTGGCCCATGTACGCCGTGGCGGTGATGCCGGTGCTGCTGGCGGCGGGCTGGCGGCAGGGCCAGGGGCTGGCCCTGCGGCCCGACCAGCTGCTGCTGTTCCTGCTGGCCGCCGTGCTGCTGCTGGCCTGGGAGAACCTCGCCAACGACGTGTTTGATGCCAACACCGGCGTGGACACCCACGGCAAGCCCCATTCCGTGGTGAACCTCACCGGCCGCCGCGACCGGGTCGCGGCCCTGGCGAACGGCTGCCTGGTGGCGGGCCTGGCCCTGATGGCCCTGGTGGCCCTGCGCAGCTCCGGTGCGGTGCTCCTGCTGGTGCTGCTCTGCTGCGCCCTCGGCTACCTGTACCAGGGGCCGCCGTTCCGCCTCGGCTACCGGGGGCTGGGGGAACCCCTCTGCTGGCTGGCCTTCGGGCCCTGCGCCACCGCGGCGGCCCTGCTGGCCCTGGCGCCGGTGCCCGTTGGCCCCGCGGCGATCCCCTGGGCCGATGCCCTGGTGCTCGGCGGCGGCCCGGCCCTGGCCACCACCCTGGTGCTGTTCTGCTCCCACTTCCACCAGGTGGAGGAGGACGCGGCCCATGGCAAGCGTTCGCCGGTGGTGCGGCTCGGCGGGGAGCGGGCCTCCGGCCTGGTGCCCTGGTTCGTGGCGGCGGCCTTGGGCTGGCAGTGGGCGCCGGTGCTGCTGGGCTGGTGGCCCGCGGCGGCCCTGCTGGGGCTGGTTGGTCTGCCACCCGCCCGCGCCCTGATCCGGCTGCTGCGGGAGCACCACGGCGATCCGGGCCGGATCAGCGGCAGCAAGTTCCTGGCCCTGCGCTTCCAGGCCCTGAACGGCTTCGGCCTGGCCCTGGGGCTGGCGGTGGGCCCCTGGCTGCCGGGCTTCGGCGGCTGACGACCCAGGCGATGGTGCTCCCCTCCGCCGGAACGCCGCCCCTGCTCTGCCAGTGGCGTTCCTTCCGCCTGACCCTGCCCCGGCCCCTGCGCACGGCCCGCGGCAGCCTGGCGGAGAAGCGGGGCTGGCTGCTGCGGCTGGAGGCGCCGGGGGTGCCCGCGGCGATCGGCTGGGGGGAGGCCGCTCCCCTGGAGGCCGAGGAAGTGGAGGCGGTGGGAGCGGTGCTGGCGGGCTGGGCGGCCGGTCCTCCTGCCGCGCCGCAGGAGCTGGAGGGGCTGCTGCCCCTGCTGCCGCCCAGCCTGGCCTTCGCCTGCGGGGCGGCCCTGGCGGAGCTGGAGGGAAAGCCGGCGGGCGGCTGGCTGGCGGCGCCCCCCTCGGCCCACCTGCTCCCCGCCGGGGAGGAGGCGGTTGCCTGTCTGGAGAGGCTGCTGGCCACCTCGCAGGAGGCTCACCTCACCCTGAAGTGGAAGGTGGCCGCCGGCGACGACCGGCAGGAGAGGGCCGTGCTGGAGCGCCTGCTGCAGCGGCTGCCCCCCACGGCCCGGCTGCGGCTTGATGCCAACGGCGGCTGGAGCCGCGCCACTGCGGCGGCCTGGGCGGAGCGGCTGGCGGGGGAGCCGCGCCTCGCCTGGCTGGAGCAACCCCTCGACATTGCCGATACGGAGGGTCTGGAGGCCCTGGCCCAGCGCCTGCCGGTGGCCCTGGATGAATCCCTGCAACGCCATCCCCCCCTGCGGCTGCGCTGGCCCGCCTGGCAGGTGCGGCGCCCCTCCCAGGAGGGGGATCCGCGCCCCCTGCTGGCCCGGCTGGAGGCCCCGGCCCGGCTGGGCGTGGCGGCCCCTGCGGCCCCGGAGCCTGCGCCTTCCCAGCTGGTGTTCAGCACCGCCTTCGAGACGGGCATCGGCCATCGCTGGATCGCCCACCTGGCCGCCCTGCAGGCGCGCGGACCGGCGCCGGTAGTGCCCGGGCTGGCGCCCGGCTGGCGGGCCGCCGGAGCCCTTTCCAGCCCAGACCCGCACCAGGTGTGGGAGGCGGCGCGCCCATGAGCGAATCCCGCAGCGCCATCCCAGCGCCGAACTGGTTCGTGGCCCTGCCCGTGCCGGAGGGCTCCGCCTGGGCTCAGGCATCGGGGCTCCCCGACCTGCCGGAGGGGATGCGTCGGCTGGCGGCGGCGGATCTCCACCTCACCCTGGCCTTTCTGGGCGGCTGCGGCGAGGAACGGGCCCGGGCGGCCTGGACGGCCCTGGCGAGCCTTCGGCATCCCCCGGCACTGGCCAGGGCGGGCGCCTGGCGAGCCCTGGGCTCCCCCCAGCGCCCCTCCGCCTGGGGGCTCACCCTGGCCGAGGGGCGCCAGGCAGTGGCGGATCTGATCGACCGGGGCCGGCCGCTGGCCCTGGAGGCGGCGGGATGTGCGCCGGAGCGGCGCGAGCCCCTGCCCCACCTGACCCTGCTGCGGCCCGGCCGGCGGGATGCTCCCGGCCACCGCGCCTGGATGGCCGAGAGGCTCGCCCGCCTCCCCCTGCCGCCGTTGCCGGCCCGGCTTGCCCGCCTGGCCCTCTACACGGCCGCGCCGCCGGGAACGGAGCAGCGCTACCGGATCGTGGTGCACCGCAGCCTGGAGGCGCCTTCCCCATGACGGGAGCTACCCGCGACGGGGACTCGCCACCGCTGCTCCTGCGCTGTGGCGGTGAGCCCGAGGCCCTGATCCACCGCCTGGAGGGGGCCTGGGCGCAGCAGCGCACCGTGGCCCTGGCCGATCCGGCCGAAGAGGAGCTGCTGCAGGTGGCCCTGGCGGGCGCCCAGCTGCCTCCCGGCCCCGCGGTGCTGGTGGGCAGCGGCGGCAGCCGCGGCGGCCGGCGCTGGTGCGTCCAGCCGCTGGAGCACCTGCAGGCCTCGGCCGGGGCCACGGCCCGCTGGCTGGAGGCCGAGGGCATCGATCCGGCGGCCGCCCTGCTGCTCAATCCGCTGCCGCTGCACCACGTGAGCGGCCTGCTGCCGCTGGTGCGGGCGCGGCAGTGGGGCGCCGAGCAGCGGATCCTGCCCCCGGCGCTGCTGCGCCGGCCGGAAGACCTGGCCGCGGCCTGCCCCCTGCCCCCGGGGCGGGCGGGGGCACTCTCGCTGGTGCCCACCCAGCTGGCGAGGCTGCTGGAGAGTCAGGAAGCCGTGGCCTGGCTGCGCCGGTGCGCGGTGATCTGGGTGGGGGGTGCGGCCCTGCCCCGTGCGCTGGCCGGGCGGGCCCGCCGCCTGGAGCTGCCCCTGGCCCCC
>JBJTWS010000314.1:0-5157 GCA_046081905.1 Synechococcus sp.
GCCCACGCCTTCAAAGGTGGAGAGGGCGCGCATCACGAAGATCAGCTCCGGTGGCAGGCGGAACGGCTGGCCATACACCAGCGCATACAGATCGCCCGACAGCTTCTCGAGCACATTGGCGCTGAACGGCGGCGTGAGGGCCTCGCGCAGCATCACCCGCACCAGCCGGCGCACCGGGCCCAGATCGACGCCCTCGAAGGTGGAGAGGGCGCGCATCACGAAGATCAGCTCCGACGGCAGGCGGAAGGGCTGGCCATACACCAGGTCGTAGAGGTCGCCGGAGAGCTTCTGCAGCACGTTGGCGCTGAATGGCGGCGTGAGCGCCTCGGTGAGCATCACCCGCACCAGGCGCCGCACCGGGCCCAGATCGACGCCCTCGGCGATCACCCCCGCCTGCTGCAGCTCCGCCACCAGGGTGGAGGCATCGCGGGCGGCGGCGGCCCGCACCATGCGTCCCAGGCGGCTGCGCAGCCGCTCCGAGATCTGGCCCATCATCCCGAAGTCGTAGTAGATGAGGGCGCCGTCGGCGGCCACGGCCAGGTTGCCCGGGTGGGGATCGGCGTGGAAGAAGCCGAAGCGCACCAGCTGCTGCAGATAGCTGGCGGCCCCCTTCTCCGCCACGGCGGCGGGCTCGATGCCGGCCGCCACCAGGGCCGGCCGGTCGGTGATCTTGATGCCGGGAACAAAGTCGAGGCAGAGCACGCGGCGGCTGCTCAGCTCCCACACCACCGCCGGGATGCGGATGCCGGGATCCTCGAGGAACTGCTGGCGGAAGCGGGCGGCATGTTCGGCCTCGAGGCGGAAATCGAGCTCCCGCAGCAGCACCCGGCGGCACTCCTTGGCGATGCCGATCCAGTCACGCCCCTGGCCCCAGCGGGGATGGCGCTGCACGGCCGCGGCCACCTGCTGCAGCACCTCCAGATCGAGGCGGAAGAGGCGCTCGAGCCCGGGGCGCTGCACCTTGAACACCACCTGCCGGCCGCTGCGCAGGCTGGCGCGGTGCACCTGCGCGAGGCTGGCGGAGCCGAGCGGCACCTCCTCGAGATCGAGGATCTCGGCGCAGCGCTCCCCCAGTTCCTGCTCCAGCAGGCCCTCCACCACCGCAAACGGAAAGGCGGGCACCCGGTCCTGCAGGTGGGAAAGCTCCTCCACCACATCGGCCGGCAGCACATCCGGCCGGGCGGAGAGCAGCTGACCGAGCTTGATGAAGGCGGAGCCCAGCCCGAGGAACTGGGCCGTGAGCCAGCGGGCCCGGCGCCGCTGCCGTGCCGCCTGCCGTTCAGCCGTGTAGCCGCCGGGGTAGCTCCAGCGGCGTCCGTCCCACCAGAGGCCGAACAGCAGCCGCACGGTGAGACTCCAGATCCGCAGCGGCCGCCACACCCGGGTGGCGGCATCCAGGAGCCCGGAGGAACCCCGTCCTAGAACCGCACCGAGCGCCATGGGGTCAGGCCTGGCCGGCGGGGCGATCGTCGAGCCGGCGGGCCAGGTCGGCCACCTGGGCCCGCAGCGCATCGATCTGCTCCTGGGGATCGTGGGGGAAGGGGGGCGCTCCGGGGGAGCCCGGCTGCGCGGCTGTGGAGGGGAAGGGCGTTCCAGGGGCTGGATCGGCCTCGCCCCGCTCGATCCGTTCGGCTTCCAGTTCCACCTCCTGCCAGAACATCTGCCACTCCTGCTGCAGCCGCTCCGGCGCCTCCTGGGCCAGCACCGCCAGGCCCGCGGCGGCATCGGCCAGGCCACTGCCCAACCGCGCCGTGAGGCGGATCACGGCCGCCTGGAACAGGGACTGGGGGGCGCTCATCGTGGGCCGGTGGCTGCGGTCACTGTGGCAGCCGGAGGTAGGCGAACTGTGGCAGATCAGGGCGGGGACACGGGGGGCGGCGGGGGCGCCGCCGGCACGGCGGGCTCTGAAGCCGGTGCTGGGGTGGTCGCCGCGGGGGCGGGCCCGGCTGCTGGGGCGGCGGGAGTGGCCGGCGGAGTGGTTGGCGCCTCCAGGGCGGCCGGAGCCCCCGCCTCGGGCAGGGCCGGGGAGTCGGAGGGAGCGTTCTCCTGCTGCTGCTGGGCTTCGAGGGCCTTCTGCCGCTTGTTGATCTCCTCCTCCTGCCGCTTGTTCTCCGCCTCGAGTTCGAGCAGGTCGAGGTCGCCGCGGATCTCCTGCCCCTCGGCCCCGAACCGCTGCCGCAGGCTCTCGAGGCTGGTGCCCGGGAAGGGCCGGGCCGAGAACCCCTGGCCGAGGTGCACCAGGGCCGGCAGGTTCAGGGCCATCAGCCGCTGGGTGAGGCCGTAGCCCAGGCCGAAGCAGAGGCCCACCACCAGGGGAGCCATCCAGGGGTTGGGGCGCGGCTTGGGGGCGGGCGGGGCCGCGGAGGCCATCGCAAAGGAGGCGGCTACGCGGGCCATCCTGCCGCCCACCGGCCGGGATCGGCCCCGGCCATGGGCCAGCCCCGTCAGAGTGCCCCCGGGCACCCCTGGCGGGTCCGCTCCTCCAGCAGCTGGTCGGAGGCGCGGGCCCAGGCGGCCCCGGCCTCGGTATAGAAGGGAAACCCCAGCCGGTTGCGGTTGAGCACCCGGTGGGTGCGGGCCAGCTCCGCTTCCGCCTGATGGCGGCACTCCAGGTAGGCGCCGTAGTCGAACGGGGGCTCCTGCGGGGCACTGCCGGCCGCGTCGGCGCGGCGGTTCAGCTCCGGGCAGAGCCGCTTGCGCACGCTGCCGGCCAGGCGGATCTCCTCGGCCATGGCGCGGGCGGCCAGGCTGTGGCGCTGATCCAGCAGCCCGCCGCAGCCTGGCCGCCCGCCCCGCGGCGGGCGCCAGCGCCAGCAGCACAGCGCCCAGCAGGCGCCCCGCCCAGCGGCAGCGGAGCGGCGCGATGGCGGCGGTGGGCCAAGGGGGCGGCGGCACAAGGGCGGCAGGGAGGAAGGAGCGGAGGCAGGGGCGGACCTGCGGCGGGAGCGGTTCCTGGCCATCCTCCTTACAAAGGGTTCCCTCCCCCAGGCAGCCCTGCCCACCACCGCCGCCGCCGCCATGCCCCGTGTGCTTCATGGTCTGCCCGGCCTACTGCCCCGGGCACGCGGCCTCTGGCCCCTGCCCCGCGACGGGATCAGCGCGGACGTGCTGGCCGGGATCACCCTGGCGGCCCTGGCGATTCCGGAGGTGATGGGCTACACCCGCATCTCCCAGACCCCGGTGGTGACGGGGCTCTACACGATGCTGCTGCCGATGCTGGCCTTCGCGCTGCTGGGGGCGTCGCGGCATCTGGTGGTGGCGGCGGACTCGGCCACGGCGGCGATCCTGGTGGCCACCCTGGGCGGGGTGGCCCAGCCCGGCTCCGGGACCTACGGGGGGCTCACCATGGCGGTGGCGCTGGTGGTGGCGGCGTTTCTGCTGCTGGCGGCGCTGCTGCGGCTGGGCTTCCTGGCCGACTTCCTCTCCCGCAGCGCCCTGATCGGCCTGCTCTCCGGCATCGGCGTGCAGGTGGCGGCGGGGGAGCTGCCGGGGCTGCTGGGACTGCCGCGCGAGGGGCACGGGGTGGTGCAGGAGGTGCAGTCCGCCCTCAGCCGCCTGGGCCAGACCCGCATCGACCATCTGCTGGTGGGGCTGGGGGTGCTGGCGGTGATCGCGGGCTGCCGGCGGCTCAACCCCCGGCTCCCCGGGGCCCTGATCGCCGTGGCGGTGTCGATCCTGGTGAGCGGCCTGCTGGATTTCCCCGGTCGGGGGATCGATGTGGTGGGCACCGTGCCGGGCGGGCTGCCCCACCTGGCCCTGCCGGCGGTGGGGGCCGGGCAATGGAATGCCGTGCTGGTGAGCGCCTCCTCCTGCTTCGTGGTGATCCTGGCCCAGAGCTCCGCCACGGCGCGGGCCTACGCGCAGCGCTACCAGGAACGCAGCCTCGAGAACGTGGATCTGGTGGGGCTGGCCGCCGCCAACCTCACGGCCGGGCTGAGCGGTGCCTTCGTGGTGAACGGCAGCCCCACCAAGACCGAGATGGTGGATGCGGCCGGGGGGCGGAGCCAGCTCGCCCATCTCACCGCTGCCGTGGTGGTGCTGCTGGTGCTGCTGTTCTTCACCCGGCCGCTGGGCCTGCTTCCGGCGGCGGTGCTCTCCACGATCGTGTTCCTGATCGGCCTGAAGCTGGTCGACTGGCGGGGTCTGAACGAGCTATGGCGCCTGCAGCGCAATGAGTTCGTGATCGCCCTGGCCACGGTGGTGACCGTGGCCCAGGTGGGGGTGATGCCGGGCATCCTGCTGGCGGTGGGGCTGTCGCTGATCGAGCAGGTGCGCCACACCTACCGCCCCCGCACCTGCCTGTGGGCCCCGCGAACGGAGGGGGAGGGATTGCACACGGTGCCCGTGGGCCCCGGCCTGCTGGCGGCGCCGGGGATCCTGGCCTACCGCTTCGAGGCGAACCTCTTCTACGCCAACGCCAACCTCTTCACCGAGGAAGTGCTGGCCCTCACCCAGCAGCCGGCCCTGCAGATCCGGGGCCTGGTGTTCGACGCCTCCGGCATCGACGACATCGACTATTCCGCCGCCAAGGCGCTGCTGGAACTGCGCGACCTGCTCAGCCAGCGGGGGATCCACACCGCCCTGGTGAGCAACTCCCGGGTGATCCGGGAGGAGCTGAGCCGCTTCGGGCTGGAGGGCGGCCCGAAGCACGCGGGCACCTACGGCAGCGTGAAGCAGGCGATTCGTGCCCTCACGGATTTTCTTCACAGCAACCCCGCACCGGAGGGGCAGCCATAGGCTGACTTCAGGGCGCGCTGCGCAGGAAGTTCTACCGCTTCATCCCAGAGCTTCAACCAAGAGTTTCGTCACCAAGCGTCCCCACGAGCCAAAGGCATGAACAAAGACCGGAAGAACCTGATCGAGCGCGCCAAGGAATTCGCCAGACCCTTCCGCATTCACAACGGCGAGTCCTTCCGGCTGCGGGATGTGGACCCCGGCGACACCCTCGATCTCGATCAGCAGGACAAGCCCCGGGCCGCCGAGGCCCTGGCCCAGGGGGTGGAGCTGCTGGCGGAACAGGGCCTATTAAAAGTCTGTCCCAGGCGGTCTCTACTCCATTCCCTGACTGGGTTTTCCTGGGGTGGTCCTGCTCCTGATTCTTGCCAACACCGCCCCTCCAGAGCCCTGCCGCAGCCACGGATCTGATCAGCTTCCTCA
>JBJTWS010000315.1:0-5318 GCA_046081905.1 Synechococcus sp.
GCACGACGCCGACCTGGAGGTGCTGCAGCAGTTCATCGGCCCCGAAGCGGGCGGCACGGGTCCAGGGATACCGGCCGGCGAGGTGCCCGGTGCCAGCGGCGAGATGCAGCGCCATGCGCCGCCGGGGGGCAGGGGCCGCTCGCCGCGGCGCCCCCTGCAGGCCAGCAACGCCACGGCCCTGGCCCAGTACATCCAGTGGGCCTCCACCGCCGTGGTGGGGGCGGCCTCCATGCCCACCAGCCGGGTGGCGGGCGCCGGCGGCGGGGCTCACGAGGCGGGAAGCGTGCCGCTGCCGGATCTGCCGCCCACCGTGCTCGATCCCACCGACGATGTGGGGCCCCTCGTCTGGTGAGCCCCTGGCAGCCCGCCACCGCCTGCAGCCGCGCCGGGGCGGCCCACCTGCGGCGCGGGCAGGGCAGCCAGGACTGGGCCGCCACCCGCCAGCTGCGGAGCCGGGATGGGTTGGAGGTGCAGCTGCTGGCCGTGGCCGATGGCCATGGCGGCCGTCGCTACGAGCGCAGCGCCACCGGAAGCCGTCTGGCCTGCGAAACCGCCCTGGCCGCGGCGGCCACCACCCTGGAGGGCAAAGCCCTCGGGAAAGAGCGAGAGTCCCCGGAGGCCTGGCGCCGCTGGCTGGCGGTGGAGCTGCCGCAGCAGGTCCAGGCCGACTGGCTGGCGGCGATCGAGCGGGACTGGGAGCAGCGGCAACGGGATGAACCCCTCAACGAAGACGAACCCACCGCCTTCTCACCGCTCCCTTACGGCACCACCCTGGCCCTGGTGGTGCTCACCCCCCGCTGGTGGGGCCACACCGGTCTGGGCGACTGGGATCTGGTGCGGGTGAAACCGGATGGCGTGGCGCAGCTGCTGAGCGAGGAGCTCGCCGCGGCGGATGCCCCGGGGGAGGCCACCGCCAGCCTCTGCCTGCCCGGGGCCGCCGCCCTCTGGGCGCCGCGGGCGGCCCTCCATCCCCTGCCGGCCCAGGGGGGGCGCTTCAGCCTGCTGCTCAGCACGGACGGGATCCGCAAGTCGTGCGCCACCGACGCCGACTTCCTCGCCCTGGCGGCCCACCTGGCCCAGGGCACAGCGCCGGGGGATGACGAGCTGGCCGAACTGCTGGATCGCATCAGCCGCGAGGGCAGCGGCGACGACGTGAGCCTGGCCCTGGCCCACTGGCGGGAGCCGGAGAGCCGGCTTGAGCACCCGCCCGAGCGGGCCCTGCGGGGCCGCCTGGCGGTGGGGGTCGTGGTCCTGGCGGCCACAGCCGGTCTGGCGGCGGGGTTCTTGCTGCTGCGGCGGTCGCACGCCCTCCTGCCCGCACGCCAGGCCCCGCCTGAAGCGCCGCCCTCGATCCCGGCAACCCCAAGCCCACCCCCGCCCCAGACCGTGCAGCGGGAAGTGCAGCGCCTCTGCGGGGAATCCCCGGCCGCCATCCTGGGCACCCTGCGCAGCCGGCGCGCCCAGTTCGAGGGGCTGCGCAGCGGCCGGCTGGCGCCGGCACCGCTGCTGGCGTCCTCCAGCGAGGATCCGCTCGGAGCCCTGATCGGCGCCAGCTTCGATCCGGCGCGGCGGACGATGGTGCAGGGCGCCCCCCGGGAGGCCCTGCGGCTCTGCGCCGCCCTGCAGCTGGCCCTGAAGCAGCTGTGGCAGGGCCAGTCCCTCGGCGGGACCCAGCCGCCCCCCACCGCCGTACCCCCACCCGAACCCACCCCATGAACGACTACCAGCTCGGTGCCGCCCTGCGGGAACGGGTCCTCCAGGCCCGCGCCCAGCAGCTGCCCGTGGATGGCCGGCGGCTGCAGGGTCTGGTGGGCGACTTATGTGGAGCGGAGCAGGGCGCCCTGCTGCCGGCCCTGCGCCACCTGGTGCTCTCGGCCGGCTTCCACAGCGGCGCCGGCCAGACCCCGCCCCTGGCCGATCCGCGCCTGGCCCCCCGGCTGATGGCGGAGCTGGAGGAGGTGTTCGCGGCGCCGATCTGCCGGCGGATGGAGGCGGTGGTGCGGGGCCTGCTCGCCCTGCCCGCTGCACCGGCCGCACCGGCCGAGCCGAGCCCGCCGCCGGTTGCCACCGCCCCGCCGATGCCCGTGGCCGCCGCCCCCGAACCACAACTGGAGCCGGAACCGGAGCCGATCCCCGCGCCGCTCTACGTGCCGGTGACACCGGAAGCCGCCCCCAGCCGCGGCGGACGGGGCCTGGTGGCCCTGCTCGCCTTCCTCACCGGCAGCCTCAGCGTGGCCCTGGTGGGCCTGGTGCTCTGGATGCGCCAGGCGCAGCTCACCCCCGACCCCCTGCCGCCCCTGGAAACGCCCGCGGCCCGCACCCCCAGCCCCAGCCAGAGCCCGGCGGCACCCCTCACCCCGGAGCCACCGGCGGTGCCGCAGCTGCCGGAGGCCACACCCACGGACTCGGAAGCCGCCGTGGCCCAGGCGATCAGCAGCGTGCAGGCCCTCTACGCGGCCCTGGGCCGGCGGGAGTTCGAGCAGGCACGCCAGTTCTTCGCCGGGGAGGCCGCCGACCAGTTCGATCCGGCCTTCTTCGAGCAGTTCCAGCGGGTGGAGGTGTCCAACCTCGAGAGCCGCGGCAGCAACGGCACCAGCGTGACCCTGCAGGGGGTGCTCACCTTCGTGTATCCGGACGGCAGCAGCCAGAGCGAGACCCGCACCTTCACGGTGGACACCGCCACCAGCCCGGCCCTGATCACCGGCAGCGCCTTCGGCCGGGTGCTCCAACCCCGCAGTTGAGCGTCCCAGCCCCCTGGGCCGCCAGCAGGCACCCCATGAAAAACCCGGTGGAACTCACCAAGGAGATCCACCGGGTCGAGGCAACCAATCGCAGCGGGGCGATCAGGCGGTTCCGCAGAAGGTCACGTCGGGGAACTTGAGCTTGGCCTCATCGAGGCTCTTGCCCTTGCCCTCCTCCTGCCAGTAGTTGATCACCTCGGTGGCCTTGTTCAGGATCTCGACCCGCTCGTTGTCGGTGATCCAGCTCTTGCCCTCCAGCTCGGTCTTCAGGGTTTCCCAGGCATCCTCCCGGGGCCAGAAGAAGTAGGCGGTGAGGGGGCTGGGGCCGCCGCCCACGATCTGATCCACCGCCAGGGCCACGTTGTCGGGCAGCCAGAGGATCTTCAGCAGGAAACGGCCCTCATCGGCCTTGGGGGTGTACCCGGAGGGCACGCCGTCCTCGTCGATGGTGGCGGTGGCCAGAGCGGCGCTACCACCACGCAGTACCGGACGCCCCTGGGTGGTGTCGTCGGCAACGGCCACCTCGGGCGCGTCGCTGACCGCAGCGCCGCTGGCGCTCTCGGTGGCTGTCATGGTGTCGGCGCTCAAGGCAGAACGTCAAACGAACACCCTACCAGCCGTGCTTACCCTGGTTCGCCGATCCCGCCGCTCCATGGGCCTGCGCCTGCTGCTCGACAGCGCCGATCTGTCCGTCTGGCGGCAGTGGTGGCCCACCGGACTGTTCCGGGGGATCACCACCAATCCCACCCTGCTGCGCCGCGCCGGCCAGAGCTGCAGCCTCGAGGGCCTGGCCCAGCTGAGCGAGCAGGCCCTGGCCCTCGGGGCCGAGGAGCTGCACCTGCAGGCCTGGGGCACAGGCCCACAGGAACTGGAGCAACGCGGCCGCGCCCTGGCGGCCCTGGCCCCCGGGCGGATCCTGGTGAAGCTGCCGATCACCGAAACCGGCGTGCGGGCCGCCCGCCCCCTGCGCGAGGCCGACATTCCGATCACGTTCACGGCCTGCTACGAGCCCGCCCAGGTGCTGGTGGCGGCGGCCCTCGGCGCCCGCTACATCGCCCCCTACCTGGGCCGCATCGGCGACCAGGGCCGCGACGGCCACGCCACCCTGGCGGCGATGCAGCGGGCCCTCGATGGGATGGGTTCCCCCACCCGGCTGCTGGTGGCGAGCCTGCGCAGCCCCGAGGATCTGCCCCGCCTGGCGGCGGTGGGCTGCGACACCTTCACCCTGGGGCCGGCCATCGCCGCGGCCCTGTTCACCAGCTCCGCCACCGAGGCGGCGGCCAGGCAGTTCGAGCAGGACGCCGCCGCGCCCTTAGCCTCCGCTCAGCCGCAGCCCCTGCCCTGAGCCCTCGCGCCGTTCTCCTGTTCGACATCGACGGGGTGATCCGCGACGTGGGCGGCAGCTACCGCCGGGCGATCGTGGAGACGGTGCACCACTACAGCGGCTGGCGGCCGCAGCCCGAGCGGATCGATGCCCTCAAGGCCGAGGGCCGCTGGAACAACGACTGGCAGGCCAGCCTGGAGCTGCTGCGCCGCCGCCGGGCCGAGAGCGCCGGCGCGGCGAGCTGGACCCTGCCCCCCTACGAGGAGCTGGTGGAGGTGTTCGGCGGCTACTACTTCGGCGGCGACCCCGCCGGAGACCCCAGCCTGTGGCAGGGATTCATCGGCAGCGAGCCCCTGCTGGTGGAGCCCGCCTTCTTCTCCGCCCTCAGCGAGGCGGACATCGCCTGGGGCTTCGTGAGCGGGGCGGAGCCCCCCTCGGCCCGCTTCGGGCTCGGCCAGCGGCTGGGGCTGGCCGAGGCACCCCTGATCGCCATGGGCGACGCTCCGGACAAGCCCGATCCCACCGGCCTGCTCCAGCTCGCTGCCCGGCTGAGCGGCCGCCCCCTGGGCACCGGCGCGCCGCCGGTGGCGTATCTGGGCGACACGGTTGCCGATGTGCTCACGGTGGTGCGCGCCCGCGACACCTGCCCCGATCAGCCCCTGCTCAGCCTGGCGGTGGCGCCTCCCCACCTACAGGCCGCCGGGCGGGAGGAGGCCCGCCACCGCTACGAAGAGGGTCTGCGCGCCGCCGGAGCCGACCGGATCCTGCCCGCCACCGCCGCCCTCGCCCCGGAGCTGCTGCTGGCCTGGCTGGAGGAGACCGCAGCCGGCCTCCGCGCTCCATCGCCGCCGGACTCTTGAGGGCCGCCGCGGTGAGCACCTCGTGGCCGTGGGCGCTCACCGCCACGTCGTCCTCGATGCGGATGCCGATCCCCTTCCAGCCCTCCTCGATGGCGGGCTGCCCCTCCGGCACCGGCAGGCGATCGCTCACGTAGAGGCCCGGCTCCACCGTGAGCACCATGCCCTCTTCGAGTTCCACCGGATGCTCCCCGAGCCGGTAGGCGCCCACGTCGTGGACGTCGAGGCCGAGCCAGTGGCCGGTGCGGTGCATGTAGAGGTGCCGGTAGGCCCCCTGCTCGATCACCCCGTCACGGGAGCCGCTCAGCAGCTTCAGCTCCAGCAGCCCCTCCACCAGCACCTCCACCGCGGTGGCGTGCACCCCCTCGGCGGTGGCCCCGGGGCGCACGGCGGCCA
>JBJTWS010000316.1:0-5468 GCA_046081905.1 Synechococcus sp.
CAGACGTTGCACCACCACCTCCCTCGCCAGCCGCTCGTCCAGGGCCTGCACAGCCTGGTGGCAGGCCCGGGCGCGCCCCGCCCGGTCGGCGATGCGCGCATCCAGCACGGCGGTGATCAGGCCGGCCTGGCCGCTGGCCAACGGACCCAGCGCCTGCATGGCCTCCAGAGTGACCCGGGCATGGGCCGGCTGGCTGGCCAGAACCCTGGCGAGGGGCCCCAGAGCTCGCCCGTCGCCGATGCGCCCGAGGGCCTCGATCACCGCGCTCCTGACGGAGATGACGCCGACCCCCGTGGTGCCATGGCCGGTGTCGCGATCCTCGGGCCCGGAGTTGAGGGCCTGCAGCAGAGCCGGCACGGCGGAGCGGGCGGCTGGACCCAGCTGGCCGAGACACCGGGCCGCATCCGCACGGCTGATGCGGTCGTCGTCGCCATCCAGGAACCAGGTGAACAGGCTGGCGGGAAACGCTGCGGGCCGGCGCAGACTGCAGCGGTCGCCCTCAGCTCGGAACTGGAACGGCCCTCCCTCGAGCTGCCGCACCAGCCCCTGCACCGAGAGACGTTCGGGCGTGCCCTGACACCCCACCAGAGCGATCAGAACGGCCGGAACGGCCAGCCATGGCCGTAAACCGATCCCTGCGCTGCCCATGGTGACCTCTGGTGCTGGGCGTCCTGTGAAGCACCACAATGCCCATGCTGCCGAGCCTGCCGATGCCTCGCACCCCCGCAGCCCGGCCTTGCCCGTTGCCTGTGCTGGCGCCGGCACTGCTGCTGGCGCTGGGCTGCGCCACCCTGGCGGGTTGCAGCACCCGCCAGTCCGACGAGCTGGCCCTGCGGCGGGAGTTCGCCGTGCCCTGGGGCGCGAGCGTGGTGCGCTACGCCGCCTCGCCCGAAGAACCCGGCTGGTTCGGCCGGGAGGGGCTCAAGATCACGATGGTGTTCCGGCTGAGCCCCGCCGATGCAGCAACCTTCAGGAGCAGCGCCCTGCGTTCAGGCCGCTGGCGGCCGCTGCCGATCCCTGTTGCCGAACTCCGGCACCTGGCGGGCATTCGCACGGCGATCACATCGCGGCCCGACGCGGCGCAGCACACGGGCACCCTTCTGGAGCGCTTCCAGGCCTCGCTGCCGCCGCTGCCGCGGGCCGGGCTTTATCAAATCCGAACCGCCGGCGACAACATCATGGGAGCACCCAAGCGGATCATCAGCCCCCTGCGGAACGACGTGAACGACTTCATGCTCGCCGTGCTTGATCCGGCGAAGCGCACCCTCACGATCCGCGTCAGCAGCAACTACTGAGCAGGCAGGCTGTGGCCGTCAGGCTCTGTCAGCCTCCTGCTCAGGCGATCGCCGCGAAGCAGTCTCGGAAGGCCGCATGGATCCAGTTGATGTCAACGCCGTCATGGACTGGGGCACCGCCGGCGCGGGCGCGGCCATGCTCGCCAAGCGCTGGGGCAGCCCGCGCCTCATCGACCTCTCCGAGGAGGTCCTCACCAAGTTGCTCGCCGACAGCGACCTTCTTGACCGGCTCGAGCAGGTGGAGGACTTCCGAAACCTGCGTGAGGACGCCAACAAGATCATCGCCCAGTCCAAGAAGCTCCGCAAGGCCAAGAAGGCCCGGGCCGAAGGCGGTAGCGACGAACCCGAAGACCCCGAGGTGACCGCAGCCCGCAAGGCCAAGCGCGAGCAGGTCAAGACCCTGCGGGCCAAGCTTCTCAAGTTCGTTCAGGCCATCCCGGTGTTCATGTACCTGACCGACTTCCGCGAGGAGGCACTCGTGCACGTCATCGAGTCGCTCGACACACAGCTCTTCGAGCGAGTCACCGGCCTGACGCTCGCGGACTTTCACAAGCTCGTGGCCGTCGGCGTGTTCAACCCGGTACGCATGGACGAGGCCATCTGGCAGTTCCGGCTGTTCGAGCGGGCCAGCCTCGACTACCTCGGCACGCACTTCGACGGCTCGGAGCCGACCCGGCTCGGGCTGTGGGAGCACAGTGAGCCGGCCCCACCGCTTCCGACTGCCTGACGAGCCTGGCCACGGGTCTGGGGTGGCCCCCAATCGCTCAGCGGCAGTTAGTTATGAATACCCCCGGGGGCGGCAAGGCTGCCCGGGGCTTGGGTTTGGAGAAGATGCTGGAAGGTCGAGACCTTCCCAATCGTCCGCTTTACCGCATAATCCAGCCCCACCGCAGCAGACCGTCCGTCTACCGGCTGAACGCAGCCTCGAATGCTGCCGCAGTCGTTGCCTGGGAAGCCCATCGATAGCTGCTCGAATGCACAGCCAGGCTGTGCCCCATGGCCATCGCCACGGCGCCCACCTCCACCCCGAAGCGGTGGCACCGGAGGCTGTAGCTGTCACGGAAGGCGTAGGGACGCAGCCACTCGCCCCTTGCCTCGCATTGCTCCCGGAGCCGGCGCCATTCTGGTTGGCGGGCCAGGAACTTCTCCACGTAGTGGCCGTTCAGTGATGCCAGACCACCATCGGCGCCTCGCGGCAGTTCCAACAGGCCGGAGGCCAGGGCTCCGGCGAGATTCCATTCCACCAATCGTCCAACCCGATCCTTGAGAGGGCACGCTATGAGCCAGCGGGGAGCTGTCAGCTGCGCTCCGCAGGTCTTGCGGTAGCTGCACCACAGCCGCAACGTGCCGCCCTCATCGATCTTGGCGGCCAGGTGCTCGAGTTCTACAGGGCGCAATCCGTACTGCGTCAGCAGCTGCAGCACGTTGGCCCACTCCGCATTGCGTGATTCGATCGCCTCAATCAGATCCAGCAGTTCCTGATCCTCCAGCGTCGCCTTGGTGCGCTTCGGGGCCGACCGACCGCGCAACTCCTTGATGCTGGCCGCACTGATCTGCCAGCAACTGGGCTGGTGATGCCGGGCCACTGCGTGCTCGGTGAGGTTGCGCAAGGCGATGCAGCAGGCGGCTCGGCTCGGAGGCTTGCCGATCCAGCGCTTCAGGGTGCGCTGCAAGAGCTCATGGCCGTCCGTGGGGGGCTTGGGTGCAGCGAGCTGGCGGAGGGCTTCCTCGATGTAGGGGGCGTAATTGGAGCGCCAGGTCTGTTCACGGATCTCGTTGCGGCCGTTCTGCAGGGCATGCCGGAGGCTGGCGGCGATGGCCTCCCAGGCGCATGCCGGGGCCATGGTGTCGCTCTGGCCAAGCGTGATGGCCAGGGCGCCTTTGAGCGTCTGCTGGTTGCTGGCCACCAGCTTGTAGAGCCTGCCGATCAGCTGCAGGGCCGGATTCACAGATGCGGGCGCCCACTCCAGAGGCAACACCACCCCTTCGGTGCGTTGGCCGGCACGGCGCACCTGAAGCCGCACCTTTCCGCGGTGGGGCGTCACCGTCCAGCCGGGCGCCACCCTGGCCGCGCCTCGAAAGCCGATTTCCCACGGCTTGGTGTGGATCGCCTCAGGCATGTGGTGCGGCACACGGGCCAGGCGTGTGCAAAACGTGTGCAAAATCGCCCCCTCAGCTTACCCCGTGTTCCTCGGTGCCCCCTGAGATCCCCTGCTATGGCTAGAGTCTTAAGTGTGGCTCAGGATTCAGAAATCTGTATCACCCAAATGACCCATGGGCCCTGGAAGGGGCCTTTTTAGTGGCCAGGGCACGGGTTTTCGGCCTTGCGGCTTGACGATGGGAGCGGCGCTGTTGACACAGCGTTGACAACAATTGGCCGGTGGTCGGTGCGTTGACAACCGGGGCACCACTTCTGTGTCGGTTGAGATGGTCTGTGGTCATCTCCTGCGTCAGCGGGTTGGGGGATGAAGCCCGCCGCCGCCAATGGGCGCGGCTGATCGAGCCCGGCGGGGTGCTGGTGGATCTGCCCGCCAAGAAGGTCGTGAGTGTGAGCTGGCAGTTCTGACCCCGCTCCCAAAGGGCCTGCTACCGGGGTAAGCCCATGGCCATCAGGCCACTGAGCGGGTGTGGGGTCACTGCACCAGCCCTCCGCGAACCACTGCAAGCACTGCGAACTACTGCACCCCTTGCAGTGGTTCATTTTCGCTGAAAAGGCCCTTCACGACAGGGTTCTCGCTCGAACCACTGCAACCACTGCAGGTTTTTGTAGAGAGGCGGAGAGGACAGATGAGGGGTCAACAATGCGGGTGGGGTGAAAAGTGCAGTGGTTCAGGAAGATAAAGAGAGAAGAACCCCTACTACTACTAGGTTTTTACCTTCTAGACCCCCCTCCTGAACCACTGCAGGGCTGCAGCGGTTCGTTTTGGGCCAAGTGCCAAGAACTTAGTGTTGCCGTGGCTTCTGGCCCATTCGGCGAACCGCTGCAGCGATTCGGGCTTTCTGCAGCGGTTCACCCCCCCCCCAGGCCCTTGGCAGCGCGAGCTGAGTCCCCGAGCTGCCTACCTGCCGTGGTAACCCCTTTAGACAAGTCGGCTGGGGCAGCGATGCTGGGAGGACGCCCGTCGCTGCTCGATGCTCCGCCTCGCTCTGCTTGCCCTGGTCGGGGGGCTCCTGCTGGCGGCTGGAGCGGCTCAGGCGTATACCTGCTCCAGCTTCTCTACCTGCGAGGAAGCCATGCGGTCCATCCGGGCGGGGAACATCCGGCTGGATGGGGACTGGGACGGAGTTTCCTGCGAGAGCCTCTGCCGGGGCTACACGGGCAGGGGCAGCGTTGCCACATCACCTTACCAGCGCACCGATCCAGACACCGGCTCAGAGGCCGGTGGCACCGCTACCCAGGCAACGGCCCAGGCCGACGGTGGCCAGTGGTCCGGTGACGCTGGTCTCGGATGGGGATGGCGACACGATCCGGGTCAAGGATTCCGCTGGGACGGCAGTCACGATCCGCGTGGCCTGAATAGATGCTCCGGAGACGGCCCAGGGGGGTAGGCAACCCCCACCGGCTGACCCAGGTCCGGCCGGGGTGCTGCAGCTGGGGGGCGCAAGGGGGTGCCGGTGGTGGGGCCGCCAGGTCGGGCCGACAGTGGCACCGGGGCGGCGGGGCTGGGTGGCGGTGGTGCTGCGGCTGGCCCCGGCGGTGGTGGCGGTGGCCGCCAGGGTGCGGCCCCAGGTCCGGCCGGGAGTGGTGCTGCAGCTGGGGCGGGCTGCCGAGGCTAGGTTTGAGGTGTTGAACGTATGGGTGTCGAGATGTCGAGCGTTGAGCGTCGAGCGTCGAATGCCGACCGTCGAGCATCGGGCGTCGAACGCCGAGGTGTCGACCCTCGAACTGTCGACGTGTTGATCGTCGAACGTCGAGGGTCGAAGGTTGAGCGTCGAGGTGGCGATCGTCGCGGTGGCGAACACCGACTGCAAACATCTGGCAGTTGACGCCCGCGCAGCAGAACGCCCCCACCGGCGAACCGGAGGGGACGGCAGGGCCTATTAAAAGTCTGTCCCAGGCGGTCTCTACTCCATTCCCTGACTGGGTTTTCCTGGGGTGGTCCTGCTCCTGATTCTTGCCAACACCGCCCCTCCAGAGCCCTGCCGCAGCCACGGATCTGATCAGCTTCCTCA
>JBJTWS010000317.1:0-4891 GCA_046081905.1 Synechococcus sp.
GGAGGTGGAGCGCCCCTGGATCCACCCGCAGCTGGTGATCGACGGCAGCGACCGCGGCGACCTCTTCCCCCTGGCCGGAGCCCCCTTCCGGCTCGGCTGGGAGGCCGCCGAGGAGTTCGGCGAACCCAGCGCGCCCCCGCGGGAGCGGCTGGAGCGCGAACCCTTCTTCCGGCACCAACCCGTGCAGTCGCCCACCTGGGTGGTGTTCGGCCAGCTGGAGGCCGATCAACTGCCCCCGGACGGGGCGGCCCCGGCGCCCGCCGCCCCCTTCGAGCGGGCCTGCGAGAGCTTCGGGCTGGCACGCACCCTCACCTACGGCCGGCTGCCGGGGGACCTGGTGATGCTCAACTGGCCGCTGCATGGCAACGACTGGCACGGAGACCTGGGGCGCGCCTTCGATGCCTCCCCCGCCGCCCAGGAGGCCCTGGAGCGCGACATGCAGGAGCACAGCCTCGCGTTTCTGGCGGCCCTGCGGGAGGCCAGCGGCGGGGCCCTGGCCCCCGGCGACGCCTTCCCCGGCGCCCTGGCCCGCATGCCCTACTGGCGGGAGGGGCGGCGGCTGGTGGGCCTGGAGCTGGTGCTCGAGCAGCACCTGCTGCCCCGGGGGAAGGGGGCCTCGATCGCGCCGCTGCCCCTCGATGGCCAGGGGGCCGTTCAGGCGATCGCGGTGGGCAACTACGCCAACGACCACCACTACCCCGGCGGCGACTGGCCCCTGGCCCCCAAGAGCTGCCGCTGGGGCGGGCGCTGGAGCGGCACCCCCTTCACGGTTCCCTACTGCGCCCTGGTGAGCGCCGGAGTGGTGAACCTGCTCGCCGCCGACAAGTGCCTGAGCGTGAGCCACATGGCCAATGGCGCCACCCGCCTGCAGCCCCTGGTGCTGAACCTCGGCCAGGCGGCGGGGCTGGCCGCCGCCCTCTGCGTGCAGCGGGGCTGCCTGCCGGCGGAGCTGCCGGCGCGTGCCCTGCAGGAGGCCCTGATCGAGGAGCCCACCGCGCCGGCCTCGCCGCTTCCCCTCTGGGACACCCCCTGGCATCACCCCCAGCGGGCCGAGCGCCAGAAACTGGTGCTGCAGGATCCCTCCCAGCTCACCCGGCAGGGCAACCTCCGCGGGGCCGAAGCGGAGCCGGCTGCGGTGCCGCCGTCACCCCACGAGCGCACCTGGAGCGGCACGCTGCACCCCGATGGCCAGGGGGGCTATCGCCTGCTCCCGAACGACGGGACTCCCGACGGCCCGGCATGGCCGGTGATCACCCTGGAGCCTTCCCTGCACCAGTGGCTCCTGGCGCAGGAGCGGCCCCGCCCCGTGACTCTGATCGCCCAGGCCAACCCCTGGGGCCCCTGGCTGCGGGCCTCACGCCTGGCCGACTGAGGCGCGGGCCTGCAGGCGCAGCTGGTCCCGCAAGGGATCCACCTGCAGCACCCGCAGCAGCAGGGGATCGCCGGGTTCACTCCCCTCGGGGCATTCGGCGGCCAGGTCCATGGCCAGCTCCTCCACGTGCACCAGGCCGAGCCGTTCCTGGGGCCGCAGCCAGCGCAGAAACACCCCCGCCCACTGCAGCCGCTGGTGCTTCTCGAACCACACCTGCTGCCAGTGGCGCTGGTCTTCGCGGCTGATCTGGATGCCCTGCTTGAGGGGATCCTCCAGCTCCGTCAGCAGCTCGGCCACCGCGGCCTCCTCCAGGGGCTGGCCGTTCTCCTGGAGGCAGGCCAGCAGCTGCCGCTGCACCAGCAGATCGCCGTAGCGGCGGATCGGCGAGGTGGCCTGGGCATAGCCGGGCAGTCCCAGGCTGAAGTGCAGGGCGGGCTGGGTGCCGGTGTGGCTGCGGCTGAGGCAGCGCTTCAGGGCCGCGTGGCGCACGGGGCCAGTGGGCAGGGCCTCGAGTTCGGCGGCGGAGGGCAGCTCGCTGGGCAGCTGGCTGCGGTAGGGCAGGGCCAGACCCCGCTCCGCCCCGAAGCTCGCCACCACCGCGCCGGCCAGGATCATCGCCTCGGCCACCAGCAGCCGCGAAGGGCCTGGCTCCACGATCTCGAGCACCGGCTCGCCAGCGGCAGCGCGGATGCGCCCCTCGCTCTGGTCCATCAGCAGGGCACCCCGTGCCTCCCGCCAGCGGCGGCGTTGGTTCAGCAGCTCGTGCAGGGTGAGCAGCTGCTCCTCCTGGGGCGGAGCCAGCTCGATCAGCTCATCGGCATCGGCGTAGGAGAGGCGGTAGGTGGGCCGCACCCAGCTGCGCTGCAGCCCATAGCCCTCCACGGCACCATCGGCGGCCAGGCTCACCCAGAGGCTGCAGGCGGGGCAGCGGCGCCCCTGCACCAGGCTGAAGGGGCCGGTGGAGAGCTCCTCCGGGAACATCGGCAGGATGCCGCCCGCCAGGTAGAGGCTGCTGGCGCGGCGACGGGCCTCCCGATCGAGGGGGGAATCCACGGCCACCAGCCGGCCGGGGTCGGCCACGTGCACCCAGGCCCTCTGGGAACCATCGGCCAGGGTCTCGAGCGAGAGGCCGTCGTCGATGTCGCGGGTGTCGGCGTCGTCGATCGTCACCATCCAGAGGCCGGTGAGGTCGGCGCGGGCCTCGTCGCCCGGCTGGGGCTGCTCGCTCTCTTCCACCAGCCGGCGGGCCTCCGCCAGCAGCTCCTCGCTGAAACCATGGCTCCAGTGGCTGCGGGCCAGGCTGGGCAGGTGGTGGGCCTCCCAGAGCCCCAGGTCCACCAGCAGGTGGCGGATCGCACCGGTCTCCGGAGGGCAGTGGGCCCCCTGCAGCGCCTGGCGCAGCTCCAGGGGGAGGGGCTCGGTGGTGTCCCCGCCGGCCCAGTGGTGCAGCAGCTCCAGATCGCGCCGGTGTTCGGCTTCGAGGGGTTCCTCCCCCAGCGGCTGCCGCCGCCGCAGCAGCTCATGCCAGCGGCGGCGGCGGTCCTGCTGCAGCCGCTCCCGCCGGCGCTCGCGCCGCAGCCGCCGCAGTTCATCGGCGGGGCGGGCCTCCACCACGCCATGGCGCCAGCGGAACAGATGCTGCTCTCCCTCCAGCCAGAGCCAGCAGGCCGCCAGCAGGGCCACGTCGCCGGGATCACCCAGCAGGGAGGCGAATTCGTCGAGGGGGAGGGGAGTGCCGCCCTCCCCCAGCAGCTGCCAGGCCTCCCCCAGGGCCCGCCGCTGCGGCAGGGCCGCCGTAACGGCCTCGGCCGTGAGCCGCCATGGAGAAACCCCCAGCCCCGCCGGCGCATCGGCACCGGAGGGCAGGGGGCACAGCAGGAGAACCTGCCGTTGGGGCACCTGCTGCTGCCGGCCCTGGAAGCCGGCGATCAGCTGGACCTTTCCGGATTGCAGGCCCTTGACCAGGGCGAGCTGCGGACCCTTCTCGGTGCTCAGACCGACCAGATCACCGGGGTGGAGGGTCCGGGCGGCCAGGGGAGATCAGCCCTCGGGGTTGACGAAGGGCAGCAGGGCCACGATGCGGGCGCGCTTCACGGCATTGGTGAGGTCGCGCTGCTGCTTGGCGGTGAGGCCGGTGAGGCGGCGGGGCAGGATCTTTCCGCGCTCGGTGATGAACTTCTTGAGCAGATCGACGTCCTTGTAGTCGATCGGATCGCCCGGCTTGATCGGGGAAAGACGCTTCTTGAAGAAGGAACTGGCCATCGGAACGGTGGGAAGGGGAACAGAGCTGCGGCTGCAACGGCAACCGGGAATCGGGTGATGGAATCGCGCCGGCGGCGAAAAGGCCGCCCAGCGCCACGCCTCACTTGATTTCCTTATGATTTGTTGACTTGTTGCAGTGGGGGCAGAACTTCTTCAGCTCCAGCCGTTCGGTGGTGTTGCGGCGGTTCTTCTGGGTGGTGTAGCGGGACACACCAGGAGACCGCTTGGCGGGGTTGGACCGGCATTCGGTGCACTCGAGAGTGATCACGATCCGGACGCCCTTGTTCTTGGCCATAAAGGACGTTGCGCCGCGTGTGCGATGCGAAGTGAGAAAGGCAAACCATACCGCGCAGCGGTTCCCCTTCCCCTCCGCTCCCTAGGATCGCCAACCGTTCATGGACTGGGTGGATGCGGGTCTCGCTCCAGTGGCTGAAGGAGCTCGTGACCTGCGAGCCGGGCGATCTCCAGCCGGAGGTGCTGGCGGAGCGCCTCTCGGTGGCCGGCTTCGAGGTGGAGGAGATCCTCGATCTGGCGGCCCAGGCGGCCGGGGTGGTGGTGGGCCACGTGGCCGAGCGGCAGCCCCATCCCAACGCCGACAAACTCAGCGTCTGCACCGTTGATGTGGGTGCCGCCGAGCCGCTGCAGATCGTCTGCGGCGCCGCCAATGTGAGGGCCGGCATCCACGTGCCCGTGGCCCTGGTGGGGGCCACCCTGCCGGCGGTGGATCTCACGATCAAGCCGGCGGAGCTGCGGGGCGTGGCCAGCAGCGGCATGATCTGCTCCCTGCGGGAGCTGGGCCTCGCCGATGCCAGCGACGGCATCGCCATCCTCGATGAGCTCCTGGACACCGTGCCGCCCCTGGGCACGCCGGTGGGGCCGTCCCTCGGCCTCGACGACCAGGTGCTCGAACTGGCGATCACCGCAAACCGCCCCGATGGCCTGTCCATGGCGGGCATCGCCCGCGAGGTGGCCGCCCTGGTGGGGGGCTCCACCGCCCTGCCGGCAGCCGCACCGGCCGTTGCCGCCGAACCCCTGCCGGTGGCCGCCGAGGCGCGCCGCTGCATGGAGGAAGGGGGCCTGTTCAGCCTCACGGCGCTGGAGGGGGTGCAGGTGCAGCCCTCTCCCCCCTGGCTGCAGCAGCGGCTGGAGCGGGCCGGCCTGCGGCCGATCAACAACGTGGTGGACATCACCAACCTGGTGATGCTCGAAACCGGCCAGCCCCTGCACGCCTTCGACCGGGATCGGCTCGCGGCCCAC
>JBJTWS010000318.1:0-3866 GCA_046081905.1 Synechococcus sp.
GAAACCGCACCCCACGGCGCATGCGGCAGTCCGGCAGCGCCTTGAGGAAGCTGATCAGATCCGTGGCTGCGGCAGGGCTCTGGAGGGGCGGTGTTGGCAAGAATCAGGAGCAGGACCACCCCAGGAAAACCCAGTCAGGGACTGGAGTGGAGACCGCCTGGAACAGACTTTTAATAGGCCCTGGGGTGTGGGCTGGCCTCTGTTCGAGATAACGCTGCAGAACGGCAACGCACTGGTGATCCTGCGCGGCATTTTGCGGGAGAACCGGGCCTGGTGCCGGGTGCTGGAGTTTGCCGAGGAGTTCGGCATCAGCGTGAGCTTCGAACCGTTCACGCTGCTGGAGCGGAGGGGTGGCTGACAGAGTCCGCTCGGTGGCTTCAGCGACCTGTTTCGAAGGGATTGAGCAGTGGCACCTCAAACGTTTTGAAATCTGCCCCATTGCGGGTCACCACGGTGAGGTGATTCACCTTGGCGATGGCGGCAATCATCGCGTCTTCATAGAGGGTGTTGGATTGGCGATGCATCAGCCGGGCCCAGCAGCGAAAGGCTGATCCATCCATCGGCAAAACGTTGTAGCTGAGGCTCACCAGATCCAGCCAGGCTTCGAGCTCGCGAGCTTTGCCTGGGTCTTGCTCACGGGTGAGCTCAATACCTGCCTGGATTTCGCCCAGGGTCACCGTGGCCAGATGCAGGTTGGCGTCGTCTACGCCATCGAGCCAGGCCAATACCGCGCCATGGGGGCGTGGTTTGCGCAACTCTGAAACCACGTTGGTGTCGAGGAGATACAACGCAGCACCTACAGGCTGATCAGCTCACGCCGCCGGGCCTTCCGCCGGGGCGGCACCAGAGCTTCGCTGCGGGCCGAGGGGGCCAGCAAGAGCTCTTTGAGGGAAGGGCGGGCTGCTGCCTGAAGGCGGCGCCACTCCTCAATCGGCACGAGCACGGCGGTTTCCGCCCCACGGCGAGACACCACCTGGGGCCCCTCCCGCACGCAGGCATCGAGGAGTTCACTGAACCGTGCCTTGGCGTGCTGCACCGGCCAGATCGCCATCCCTGCACCCCCCTGGATAACTAGTTGTCTGACTAGATGGTACTTGCTCCTGCTCACGGTTGGGGCTGGAGCGCGCTCAACGATCCCCTGCAGAGGTTAACCCCAATTCAAGCCGCACAGGGTATAAACTGGGTTTACTCCCTGGAAGGGATGAGCCTTGTCCCATACAGCCCGTCTTCCTTCGCAGCTGGGCGTCGCCCTCCGCAGCCGGCGCAAGGATCTCGGACTCACCCAGCATGAGGCAGCCGCTCAAGGTGGCTTGCAGCAGAAGACGGTGTCGACGCTGGAAAACGACCCACAGCGCTGCACGATTGACAGCCTCTACCGCCTGATGGCCGCCTTGATGGTGGAGCTGGTGCTCCAGCCACGAGACGCATCGGTGCGGAGCGCAGGAGACGACTGGTAGCCATGGCGCGTCCTCGGTTGGGCCATGGTCTTAACCTGTGGATGAATGGCGAGCTGGTGGGGCACTGGCACGTGACGTCCACCGGCCAGCATCGGCTCCACTACGCCGCCAGCTGGCTGGCCTCACCGCGTTGCCGCCCGATTTCGCTTTCGTTGCCCTTGCTGCCTCCAAGCCAGGCCCATCAAGGGGCCGTGGTGGAGAACTACTTCGAGAATCTGCTGCCCGACAGCCGTGAGATCCGTCTGCGGCTGCAGCAGCGATTCGCCGCCCGCAACAGTGGTGCCATGGCGCTGCTGGCCGCCGTTGGGCGCGACTGCGTGGGAGCCCTGCAGCTTCTGCCGGAAGGGTCACCACCGCCGAACGTTCGTGTCATCGAGGCAGAGCCGCTCGATGAGGCTGGAGTGGCGAGGCAATGCCGGCTCGCGGTGCAGGGAAAGCCGCTGGGCCAGAACGATGGGGAGGGGTTTCGCCTGTCGCTGGCCGGAGCCCAGGAGAAAACGGCACTCCTCCGCCATGGCGACCAGTGGTGTGTGCCCCTGAGGGCGACGCCATCCACCCACATCTTCAAGCTGCCTCTGGGCCGGGTGGGCGTGGAGGGCCTCGATCTTTCCCTGTCGATCGAGAATGAGTGGATCTGCGGCCGCATTGCGGCCGGCTATGGGCTACCGGTGGCCGTCAGCACGATCGCCTGTTTCGAAGACCAGAAGGTGCTGGTGGTGGAGCGCTTCGATCGTCGCCTGGTCCGTGATGGCAACTGGTGGTTGCGGCTGCCGCAGGAGGACTTCTGCCAGGCACTGGGGATACCCCCTGGACTCAAGTATCAGAGTGATGGCGGACCAGGGATCGCTGATCTGATGACGCTGCTGCGCGGGAGCCAGGCCCCCCAGGAGGATCGGCTGCAGCTGTTTCGCTCTCTGCTGCTGTTCTGGCTGCTGGCCGCCATCGATGGACATGCCAAGAACTTCTCCCTGATGCTGGGCGCTGGCGGGGCGTTTCGCCCTACACCGCTCTATGACGTGCTCTCGGCCTATCCAGTGATCGGCCGAGGTTCCAACCAGCTGGCTCCTCAGAGGGTGACCATGGCGATGGCCCTGAAAGGCAAGAAGCCTCGCTACGACTGGTTGAGTCTGCAGCCTCGGCATTGGCTGGCCACGGCAAAGCAATGCGGCATCGACCCTCAGGCAGCCATGGGGGCGATGGTGGACATGGTGACCGCAACGCCCCAGGTGATTGCGGCGGTGGCCAGCACCATCCCGTCCGATTTTCCGACATCCGTGGCCGAGCCGATTCTGGGCGGCGTGGACGATGCCGCCCATCGGCTCTCCAGGACCATCGAACTCACCACAAAGACGGCCGAGAGGCTCAATCGGCGAGCCGCTTGTTCTCACGAATGAACGTGCTACCGGCGGCACGCCGCCAGGGCAACCAGGAGCGCCCAGAGCCAGGTGCGGCGTGGGGCGCCGGGACCAAGGATCGGCACAGGCAGCCCTCGCCATCAGCCACCCATGCTCGCAGAGGGCGAGCCGAGGAATTGCACCACAACACCGGCGCACATCATCCCAGGCACGCCTGAAACGTAACCAGGAGCACCCCGTTTTCGGCCCCGGGCGTCTTCACTGGCGCCAGCTTCAGCCACACCTCCCTCATGAGCCCCACCTGGCCCCTGGTGCCATTGATCCTCTGCGGCAGCCGGCACGCGCCTGAGGCCCCTTTCGCGGGCCAGCTACCCGAAGCAGTATTGAGCCCTGGCCGGCAGCGACGAGGCCACGCTGCTGCAGCAGACCCAGCAGCGCCTGGCGGGGCTGGCGGGGCTGGCGGCGCCGCTGCTGATCTGCCACGAAGACCACCGCTTCATCGTGGCCGAGCAACTGCGCCAGATCGGCGTGGACCCGGCCGGCATCCTGCTGGAGCCGCTGGGACGCAACACGGCGCCGGCGATCGCGGTGGCGGCGCTGCAGGCCACCGCCCGCGGTGAGGATCCGCTGCTGCTGGTGCTGTCGGCCGACCATGTTATCCGCGATGCCGCCGCCTTCCGAGCGGCGGTGGAGGCCGGGCGGGCGGCGGCGGAAGGGGGCCTGCTGGTGACCTTCGGGATCGTGCCCACCAGCGCGGAAACGGGATACGGCTACATCGAGGCGGCCGAACCGCTGCGGGGCGACGGGGCGGTGCCGATCGCCCGGTTCGTGGAAAAGCCCGATCGCGCCACTGCCGAATCGTTTGTGGCCAGTGGGCTGTTCACCTGGAACAGCGGCATGTTCCTGTTCCGCGCCAGCGCCATCCTCGCCGAGCTTGAGCGGCTGGCGCCGGAGGTGGTGAGCTGCTGCCGGGCGGCGCTGGATCAGGACACAGCCGATCTGGAATTTCTGCGGCTGGAGCGGGAGGCGTTCACGAACTGCCCGAGCGTGGCGA
>JBJTWS010000319.1:0-14355 GCA_046081905.1 Synechococcus sp.
GCGCGCCTCACGATCCGCCGTCCCGACGACTGGCATGTGCACCTGCGCGACGGTGCCCTGCTGCAGGCGGTGGTGCCCTACACCGCCCGCCAGTTCGCCCGGGCGATCGTGATGCCCAACCTGCGGCCGCCGATCACCACCGTGGCGGCGGCCATCGCCTACCGGGAGCGCATCCGCGAAGCCCTGCCAGACGGCTCAGAGTTCCAGCCCCTGCTCACTGCCTACCTCACGGACACCATCGATCCGGCGGAGGTGGAGCGCGGCTTCCGCGAGGGGGTGTTCACCGCCGCCAAGCTCTACCCCGCCCACGCCACCACCAACGCCGCGGCCGGGGTGAGCGATCTGGCCCTGATCGAGCCGGTGCTGGAGGCGATGGAGCGGATCGGAATGCCGCTCCTCATCCACGGCGAGGTCACCGACGCGGCGGTGGATGTGTTCGACCGAGAAGCCGTGTTCATCGAGCGCCACCTCCAGCCCCTGCTGCGGCGCCACCCCGGCCTCAAGGTGGTGCTGGAGCACATCACCACCACCGAGGCGGTGGACTTCGTGCGCAGCGTTCCCGCCAACCTCGCGGCCACGATCACGCCGCATCACCTGCACATCAACCGCAACGCCATGTTCGCCGGCGGTCTGCGGCCCGACTTCTACTGCCTGCCCGTTGCCAAGCGGGAGCTGCATCGCCTCGCCCTGCGGGCGGCAGCGGTGTCCGGCGATCCCCGCTTCTTCCTCGGCACCGATTCGGCCCCCCATGGCCGCGAGGCCAAGGAGTCGGCCTGCGGCTGCGCCGGCATCTTCAACGCCCCCCGGGCGCTGGAGAGCTACGCGCAGGTGTTCGAGCAGGAGAAGGCGCTCGATCGGCTCGAGGCCTTTGCTTCCGAATTCGGCCCCCGCTTCTACGGCCTGCCCCTCAACGGGGGCACCCTCACCCTGGAGCAGGTGCCCGAGCCCGTGCCCCTGCGGCTGCACGGCAACGATGCCGCGGGCCGGGCGATTGAGCTGGTGCCCTTCCACGCCGGGGAGGAACTGCCGTGGCGAATGGCCTCTGCCCAGGGCGGGAACCAATAAGTCCTGTGTCGGCGGCTCGCCCCGGCTCCGGCGGCCGCCCTAGCACCCATCCATCCGCCGCCTGCGCGTGGGCTTCTTCCTCCAACTCACCGAAGCCATCGCCGAGAGCCAGTCGCTGCTGGTGACCGGCCTCGACCCCAACCCGGAGATGCTGCAGAACTGGGTGCAGCGCCGCGGCATGGCGGGGCGCTCGTTCCTCAGCCAGGCGCGCCACTGGATCAAGGAGGTGGTGGAGTGCACCGCGCCGCACGTGTGCGCCTACAAGCCCAGCCTCGGTTTCTACCAGGCCCTCGGGCCGATCGGCCTGGAGCTGCTGCGGGAAGTGCGGGAACTGGTGCCCCCCGGCCTGCCGCTGATCGTGGACGCCAAGCACGGCGACCTCAACACCTCCTCGGCCCTGGCCCAGTACCTGTTCCGGGACCTCGGCGCCGATGCCGTGACCCTCTCGCCCCTGGCGGGCCAGGACATCGCCGCCCCCTTCCTGCTGCACCCCGGCCGCGCCGTGGTGGTGACCTGCCACAGCTCCAATCCCGCCGCCCGGGTGGTGCAGCACCACCCCGATGAAACCGATCCCCTCTACCTGCGGATCGTGCGCGAGTGCCAGCTCTGGGCCACGCCGGAGCAGCTGCTGCTGGAGGTGGGCACCAGCGACCCCGAGATCCTGGCGCGGGTGCGGCAGGAGGCGCCCGAGCGCTTCCTCATCCTCCGCAGCCTCTGGGCCGAGGAGGAACGGCTCGAGGGTCTGCTGCGGGCAGGGCTCAGCTCCGCCGCCGACGGGCTGCTGCTGCCCCTGCCCCAGAACCTGCTGGTGGAGGACGGCATCGGCGAGCGGGCCGAGCAACTCAAGCGCCGCATCGAGGAGCAGCGGCTGCGGCTGATCGAGAGCCGGCCGGCCGGAGCGCAGACCTGTTCGTTGTGGCTGCCGGCCCCGGCTCCCGCCGCGGTGGCGGACAACGCCTCCGGCAGCAGCACCGCGGAGAACGGCACCGCCGGGAGGGGTGCTGCCGGGAACCGTGCCGACCAGGAGGCCCTGATCGTGGATCTGTTTGATATCGGTTGCCTGCTGTTCGGCGAATACGTGCAGGCCTCCGGAGCAGTGTTCAACTACTACATCGACCTGCGGCAGATCATCTCCGATCCCAATCTCTTCCACCGGGTTCTGCATGCCTATGCCGGATTGATCGAGGGGCTGGAGTTTGATCGCATTGCTGGCATTCCCTATGGCTCCCTCCCCACGGCCACCGGGCTTTCGCTGCAACTGCACAAGCCGCTGATCTATCCGCGCAAGGAGGTGAAGGCCCACGGTGCCCGTCGCCTGATCGAGGGGGATTTCGATCCCGGCGATCGGGTGCTGGTGGTGGACGACATCCTCATCACCGGCGGCAGCGTGCTCGAGGGCATCGCCAACCTCGAGAGTTCCGGGCTGCAGGTGCAGGACGTGGTGGTGTTCATCGACCACGGGGGCGCCGCGGACACCACCGCCCGGGACCGCCTGCAGCGCGCCGGCTACCGCTGCCACGCGGTGCTCGGCATCGAGCGGATCACCGCGGCGCTGCGGGCGGCGGGCCGGATTGGAGCGGCGGAACTGGCCGTGCTCGAGGGGGCGCACCGCCCCCGCGCCGCCGCCGCACCGGCGCCGCAGCTTTCGTGTGCATCGATACCGGAATTCCCGTGAGTCCGGCGGACCCCGTAGGGTGGTTGATGAACGCAGCTACCCTACGGGGTTGCACGGAGGCCGATGACCAGCGTCAAGCCCGTGAACGGAGCGTCCACGACCCTCACCATCGGTGAGCTGGAAGCGAATTATTCCCTCTACTGCAAAGCCATGCGGCTTCTGCTCAAGGAGGGCAAGGCGATCGAAGCGATCCGGCGCACGGTGTGCTGGAGCCGTCTGGAGCAGCTCCACACCTGCCTGCCGAGCCGCTACAAATCCCCCGACTATCTCTACGTGGTGCTCAAGCGCGACATCGGCTGATCTCCCACCGGATCGCTGCTGCGGCTCGCCCTGCACCCTCGCCCCCGCCCCTCGCGGCTTCGGCGCTGATCCGGCAGGATCAGGCACACCAGGCCGATTCCGATCTGGCCGCTCCGACGCCCCAGTGACGTCCCCGTGCTGCCGTGAAGTCGGTCTCTGATCCTTTCCTGCGCCGGCCGGTTCTCACCCTGGTCTGCAGTGTGCTTATCCTGCTGATGGGCCTGGTGAGCCTCGGTGGGCTGCAGGTGGAGAACCTGCCGCCGATCGCGCCAGGGCGCGTTACCGTGCGCGCCAGCTATCCCGGCGCCGGGCCGGAGGCGGTGGAGCAGGGCGTCACCACCCTGCTGGAGAAGCAGCTCAACGGGCTCGAGCGGCTCGATGCCATTCGTTCGGTGAGTTCCGCCAACGGCAGCCTGATCACCCTGAGCTTCGAGGGCGGCAACCCCGAGATCAACCAGATCAACACCCAGAACGAAACCACCGTGGTGGCCCGGCAGCTGCCGGCCCAGGTGGCCCGCTTTGGCTTGCAGGTGCGGCGCAGCTCCGACGACCTGCTGATGGTGCTGAGCTTCAGCGCCGACCGCAGCCGCTACGACGATTCCTTCCTCAGCGGCTGGGTGGAGCAGGTGGTGCGCGACCGGCTGCAGCGGGTGCCCGGCGTGGGGGATGTGAACCTCTTCGGCGGCAGCCCCCTGGCCTTCCGCCTCTGGCTGGATCCCACGGCCCTGGAAGAGCGCAACCTCACGATCCACGACGTGAGCCAGGCCCTCGAGGACCAGAACGTGCTCGCCGCCCTCGGCCAGGTGGGGGAAGCCCCCACCCCCGCCGATCAGCTGGTGACCCTGCCGCTGCAGATGGAGGGGCGCCTGCGCAGCGTCGCCGAACTGGAGCAGCTGGTGGTGGACCGCACCGGCAATGGCGGCGTGTCCCTGCTGCGGGATGTGGGGCGGGTGGAGCTGGGCAGCGAGACCTATGACACCATCGCCACCAACCTGGCCGGCGACGCCGTGGTGGCGATCGGCGTGTTCCAGCGCGATGGCAGCAACGCCCTGGAGGTGAGCCGCGCCGTGAATGGCGCCCTCGAGGAGATCAAGGCGCGCTTCCCGCCGGGGGTGGAGCTGCAGGTGATCGTGGATGAGGCCGACAACGTGCGCGCCAGCATCGATCAGACCGTGAGCAGCCTGCGGGATGCGGTGCTGCTGGTGTTCCTGGTGCTGCTGCTGGGCCTGGGAAACAGCCGCCTCGCCCTGATCACCGCCGCCGCGGTGCCGGTGGCCCTGGTGGGCTCCCTCACGGTGCTGCAGTGGAGCGGCACCTCGATCAACACCCTCAGCCTCTTCGGCATGGTGCTGGCCACCGGTCTGGTGGTGGACGACGCCATCGTGGTGAGCGAGGACATCGGCCGCCGCCTGGAGAACGGCGTGCCGCCGATGCGCGCCGCCCGTGAAGCGATGCACGAACTCGGCGGTGCCGTGATCGCCACCTCCCTGGTGCTGGTGGTGGTGTTTCTGCCGATCCTCACCCTCGGCGGCAGCCTCGGGCGCCTCTATGCCCCGATCGCCATCGCCATCAGCGCCGCGATCGTGTTCTCCACCTTCAACGCCCTCACCTTCACGCCGGTGGCCGCCAGCCGCCTGCTCCATGCCGAACGCAGGGAGCCCGCCTGGCTGGCCCGCTGGATCACCCCACCCCAGCGCTGGCTCGAATCCCTGGAGGCCCCCTACGGCCGCTGGCTCGATCGGGTGATGCGGCGGCCGCGGTTGGTGGTGCTGCTCCTCCTGGCGGGGCTGCTCGCCACGGGGGTGGCCCTGCAGCAGCGCCCCACCGCCTTCATCCCCCAGGAGGACGGAGGCCAGCTGCGGGCCGCGGTGGTGCTGCCCGATGGCGCCGCCCTGCCCCAGACCCGGGAGGTGATGGAGAAGGTGCGTCGCGTGATCGCCGCCGATCCTCTGGTGGCCAGTGGCAACTTCTACGCCGGCCGCTCCTTCGGTGACAGCAGCCCCAACAAGGGCAGCATCTTCCTGCGGCTGAAGCCGATCGAGCAACGCACCGGAGCGGAGCAGAGCAGCGCCGCTGTGGTGGAGCGCCTCAACCGGGCCCTGCGCCGCGAGATCCGCACCGCCCTGGTGCAGATCAGTGAGGCCCCCTCGGTGCGGGGCTTCAGCAGTGAGGGGGGTCTGGAGCTCGATCTGCTCGACACCAGCGGCGGCCAGATGGACCTGGTCGAGTTCCAGCGGCAGGCGGAGGCCTTCATCGATGCGGCCCAGGGCACCGGCCTGTTCGATCGGGTGTCGACCCGCTTCAGCGCCGATTCGCCGCGGCTGCTGCTGCGGCCCGATCGCCTGGCCATGGCCTCCCTCGGGGTGGACCTCTCCGACGTGGTGGACACCCTCGGCGCCAGCTTCGGCAGCGACTACGTGAACGACAGCTTCGAGAGCGAGGAGGTGCGCCGCGTGATCGTGCAGCTCGACGCCCGCCACCGCCGCGACAGCGGCGATGTGCTCAGCCTGCGGGTACGCAACCGCAGCGGGCAGCTGATCCCCCTGGGGCAGCTGGTGCAGGTGGAGCAGGACACCGGCCCCACCACCATCAGCCACAGCCGCCTGGCCCGCTCGATCTCGATCCGGGCCCTGCCGGCGCCGGGCGTGAGCACAGGCCAGGCCATGGCAGCCCTGGATCAGCTGGAGCAGGCCCAGGTCAACGGCACCGATCTGGAGTGGGCCGGCCTGGCCCGCGAGGAGCGCAAGGCCGGCGGCAGCAACGTGCGGGTGTTCGCCCTGGCGGTGGTGGTGATGGTGCTGGTGCTGGCCGCCCTCTACGAGAACGTGATCGATCCGCTGATCATCGTGATCACGGTGCCCCTGGCCCTGCTTGGGGCGGTGCTGGGGCTGGCGCTGCGCGGCCTGCCCCTGGATGTGTACGGCCAGATGGGGCTGCTGGTGCTGGTGAGCCTCGCCGCCAAGAACGGCATCCTGATTGTGGAGTTCGCCAACCAGCGGCTGGCGGAGGGGATGGAGCTCGACGCGGCGATCCACGGGGCCGCCCTCGCCCGCATCCGGCCGATCCTGCTCACCGCCATCTCCTCCCTGGCGGGCTTCCTGCCGTTGCTGTTCGCCCGCGGGGCAGGTGCCGCCAGCCGGATCAGCATCGGCACCGTGGTGTTCTCCGGCCTGCTGGTGGCCACGGTGCTTACCCTGCTCGTGGTGCCGGTGATCTATCGCCTCGTGAAGGGCTGGGAGCTGCGCCGCCGCCATCGCCGCCAGCTTCCCGTGGCCACCCCGGAGGAGGAACCTGCCCTGGTGCGCTGATCGCCTGGGGGCTTACTCCGGGTTCATTCCGGGAGCGCTTCGGTGGCTTCCTCGAGTTCCAGCGTGGCGTGTTCGATCCCTAGCCTGGCCAGGCGGCGGCGGGCCTCCGCCAGCAGCTCCCCATCGGCCAGCAGGCCGGGGCGCCGCCGCAGGTGGGCGGTGAGGGCGGTGTGCCGCGTGCTCATGGCCCAGATGTGAATGTGGTGCACGGCCTCCACGGCGGGCAGGCTGGCGAGCCCGGCTTTCACCGCCTCCAGATCGATGCCGCGGGGCACGCCATCGAGGCTGATCAGCATCGCCTCCCGCAGCAGTTCCCAGCCGCTCCAGGCCACTGCCAGGCCCACGCCGATCGCCGTGAGCGGATCGATCCAGGTCCAGCCGGTGCCTCGCACCAGCAGGGCGCTCAGCAGCACCGCCGCCGACACGGCCGCGTCCGTGAGCAGGTGCACCATGGCGGCGCGGCGGTTCAGGTCCTGCTCCGGGCCGTGCGGATGGCCGTGGTGCTCCTCCTGGGTGTGCTCGTGGGCATGGCTGTGCCCATGGCCGAACAGGCGGGCGGAGAGCAGGTTCACCGCGATGCCGGCCGCCGCCGCCCAGATCACCGGCGTTGTGGCGATCGGCACCGGATGGAACAGCCGCTGCAGGCCCTCCACCACCACCACCGCGGCCGCCATGAGGATCAGCACCGCATTGCTGAGGGCCGCCAGCTGGGTGCTGCGCCCGAAGCCGTAGGTGAAGCGGCCGCCTGCGGGCCGCTCGCTGAGGGCTTCGGCTCCCCAGCCCAGCAGCAACCCGGCCACGTCGCCGAGGTTGTGGAGGGCGTCGCTCACCAGGGCCAGGGAGCCGAATCCGAATCCGATCGCCAGCTGCAGCCCGCAGAGCACGCTGTTGAGCAGCACGCTCCAGCGGAAGGCGCCCCGGGAGTCCCGTTGCCCCGGCGCCTTCTGCGCCGCGCAGGAATCAGCCTGCGGTTCCATGGTTGGCTTCCTCCTGCTTGGCCTGCTGGGTCACGGGCTCCCGCTCCACCGGCTGCTGTTCCAACGCCTGCGGCTCCAGGGCCTCGAACTGCACCTGGTTGCGGCCGCCCTCCTTGGCGCGATACAGCGCCCGGTCGGCCCGGGCCCGCAGCTGTTCGGCATCGTCGCGGCCAGGCTCGTAGGTGCTCACCCCCACGCTGATCGTGACCTGCACACTCACCCCCTCCAGGCTGGTGCTGGCGAGGGCCACGCTCTGCCGCAGCAGTTCGGCGTAGCTCATGGCCGAGGGGGTGGGGCAGAGGGGCAGCAGGATCGTGAATTCCTCCCCACCGCAGCGGCAGAAGCAGTCGGTGGCCCGCAGCCGGGAGCGCACCACCTCCGCCACGGTGCCGAGCACGGCGTCGCCCATGCCGTGGCCGTAGGTGTCGTTGACCCGCTTGAAGTGGTCGATGTCGAAGCAGAGGCAGCTCAGCGGAGCGACCTGCCGCTCGGCCCGCAGGATCTCCTCCTCGAGCCGGCGGTGCAGCTCGCGGCGGTTGAAGCAGCCGGTGAGGGGATTGGTGGTGCTGAGGTGCTGCAGTTCCTGCCGGGAGCGCTCCAGTTCGGCGTTCATGGCCTCGAGCTCCACGGTGAGGCGATTCACCCGTTTGACGCGGCTGTTGATCAGCTTCACCATCGTGTTGAGCTCCCGCAGATAGGAGCTGGCCAGCGGAGGCACCGCATAGAGCCGCGCCTTGCCGCCCCCCGGCATCGCCTGGCGCCGCAGGATCGGCGCCATCACCCGGCCGAACTGGCGATCGAGGCTGCGGCCGAGCGCATCGCTGATCAGGGCGCCGATCAGGATCACCCAGGCCACCAGCCCCACGGTGCGCAGGTTCTGGTTGCGAAGCTTGTCCAGCGTGACCCAGCTCGGTTGCACCACCCGGATCCGCTGCGCGGTTGTGGGCCAGGCGGGAGCATCCTCCGGCACGCTCTCGTAGAGCCAGTAGCCCTTCTGCACCAGCTGCGGGAAGGGTTGGGAGAGCTTCGGCAGCAGCAGCTGCAGCCTCGGTCGATCTGGCAGGGAACCCTTGTACGGCACGAAGTTCTGGCGCAGTTCCCGGAAGAGAACCGGGTCGCTGCTGCGCAGCTGTCCATCGTCTTGCTGGATCTCCAGGTCGATGGGCTGATCGGTGCTGGCCAGGCTCCGCTCCACCTCCCTCTGCTCCCGGGGCGGCAGGGAGAGCACCAGCTGGGCCACCTGCTGCAGGTTGAGCGCTTGCTCCACCTGTAGGTTCCACTCCCGCGTCTGGGCCAGCAGGGTGCTCACGGTGAACGTGGGCAGGGCGATCGCCAGCAGCACCACACTCATGCTGAGGCCCCGGATCGAGATGCCCCGCACCCCGTTCCCGGTGGGGAAGTGCTGGGTCACCACCAGATAGAGGGTGAAGCCGAGGGTGGTGTTGAAGACGTGGCGCAGACCCGTGACCAGGGCGATGTTGAATTCGCCGCGGCTTCCGACCCCCGGTGCCACGCCGTGCAGCAGCAGCACCAGCGGCCCCCCCGCCAGAAGCCAGAACGCGAGGTCGGCCAGGATGATGCGGCCGTTGTCGGCATTGCGGCGGCCGTTGTTGAGCCGATCGAGGAAGACCTGCAGGGTGAGCGCCTCCAGCAGGGCCAGGGGCAGGCTCCAGAACCCCGTGCTGAAGGCGGAGACCAGACCCTCCGCCGCCGCCACCGGCAGACCCCACCAGCCCAGGCGGAGCAGGGCCAGAACCGTGGCGATCGATCCAGGGCTCCACGATCCCCCGAACGACACCGGGACCGGCAGCAGACTGGCCATCGCCGCCAGGAGCCCCAGGGCGATGGCCAGGGGCGGCGGAGTCGCCCAACGCGGGGGGCGAAGCGCCCAGGGGGCCGGCCGCGGCCCTGCAGGGTCCGACATCGAATCGGAGTAGTGGGCTCCATTGTGGAGGCGTTCAGCCTCGGGAGCCCTGGGTTTCCGTGCGGCGGTGCTGCCCTCAGCGATAGGGCGCCAGCCCGAAGGCCTCCCGCTCGCTGCGGCTCACCATGCTCCCGCCACCTTCTGTCGTGGCGCCGTCCCGCAGGCGGGCCATGAGCGGGTCACAGCCGCCGACCCGGCGGATCGTGCGCTCCACCTGGGAGGGGGAAACACCCCGCTCCCATCCGAGCGGCCAGTCGCGCCGTTCGGCCTGGTACCGCAGCAGAGTTCCCGCCTGGTTCGGATCCAGCCGGCCGTCCTCCACCAGGCAGCGCACCACGGCCACCGTGGCCACCTGCCGGGCGCGCTCGCCCCCTCCTCCCGGGGCAACGCCGCTCCGGCCACTCCAGGGCAGGGGGGTTCGGGGCGCCAGCGCCACCCCTGGGCCGATGCCCGGCAGCAGGCCACCGCCATAGCCGAGCCCAGTGCCCAGCATCGGGCCGAAGCCGCCACCCACAACGGGGCCGAAGCCGCCGCCGAGGCTTGTGAACTGGCCCAGGGCGGCCATGGCCAGGGAAAGGAGCAGATCGTTCATGGACAGGGCTTACGAGAGGCGGGCGTAGGAGCGGCCGCGGCCGCCACCACCGCAGTAGCGCTCGAACAGCTGGATCACCTGGGCGGGGGGCAGCTGGGCGGTGTAGCGGGCCTCCAGTTCGCCGATCCGCTCCTGGGGCGGATACATCTTCAGGGAGGCGAGATCCTGCGGGGAGCGGCGGGCCAGGGCCGCGGCCATGGCGCGGTGGTGGCGTGGATCGGTGATGGCGCCGCCGCGGCAGGCCTGCATGCGATGGGTGGCCTCATGGGCCAGGGTGTTCCACACCGCCGCCGGGTCGCGGTGGACGCGGCACACCACGATGGTGTCGCTGCTGGGGTGGTACAGCCCCTGCAGACCGCGGGAGCCGCAGTCGCGCTGCACCACCGGCACCCCCGCCCGCTGCAGCACCTGCCGCAGCTGATCGATCGCCTGCCAGCTGGTGGCACCGGCGGCGGGGGGGAGCGCCAGGCCGCCCAGCAGCCCCGCCCCCAGCAGCGGGCCGAGCAGACGGGAGGGGCGAGGGGTTGGGCGGTATTGGTCCACGGGTGGGCTCGGAGCCTTGCCTCCACTGTTGCGCCGCCGGGTGCGGCAGGTGTGTCCGGATCGCGCCGATTCCATGACCGGATGTGACTGGTGCCCTCCGCCGGCCCCGTTCAGCCGCGGTAGCGGCGGGAGAAGCGGCTGCTCAAGGCCGTGACGCAGGGGTCGGGCAGCCAGCGGGCCAGGGCCGCCAGGCCCTGGTTGATCCGGCCCGGCACCACCACCACCTTCTCCCCCTCCAGGGCCCGCAGGGCGTGCCGCGCCAGGGTGTCGGCCTCCATCCAGAGGGGCGCCGGCAGCTGGCGGCGCATCCGCTCCTCCACCCCCAGCACGGCGTGGAACTCGGTGCGCACATACCCCGGGCAGAGGGCCACCACCCGGAGGCCCCGGGAGCGGTTCTCCGCCGCCAGCGACTGGGAGAGGCGCACCAGATAGGCCTTGGAGGCGGCGTAGAGGGTGCTCCCCGGCAGCGACGGGATCAGCCCCGCCAGGGAGGCCACGTTCAGGATCCGCCCCTCGCCGGCCCGCTGCATCCCCGGCAGCACGCCACGGCAGAGCTCCGTGGCGGCCACCACCAGCACCTGCAGCATCGTTTCCACCTCCGGCCACGCCTGATCGCCGAAGGCCCCCCGCAGCCCGAAGCCGGCGTTGTTCACCAGGGTGCGCACCTCCAGCCCCCGCTGCTCCAGCTCCGCTAGCAGGGCGGAGGCGGCGCCGGGACGGGCCAGGTCGGCGGGAATCACCTCCACCGACAGGCCGGCCCGGGCCCCCCGGAGCTCCGCGGCCAGGGCCTCGAGCCGATCGAGGCGGCGGGCCGTGAGTACCAGGGATTCCCCCTTCCGGGCCAGCTCCGGCGCCAGGCGGCGCGCCAGGGCGGCGCCGATGCCGCTGGAGGCCCCGGTCACCAGAGTGCAGGGGCGGCCGGGAGCGGCCCCCGTTGGGTCCACCCTCTGCGTTTCCGTCAGCGCTCCCTCGGCCGCCGGGGGGAGGCGATCCGCCAGGGCCAGGCACGCGTCCATTTCCTGCCAGAGCAGTTCCCGCCGCTCGGCCTGCACCGCAAAGGAGCGGTGATGCAGATCCCGTCCGAGATAGCGCAGGGCCTCGCGGATGCGGAGCCAGTCGTCGGGGCTCAGGTCCTGGGGGCTGAACGGCTCGTCCATGGGCTCAGAGGGGCTTGCACGGAATCTCGATCACCGCTCCCCGGTTCTGCTCGAAGCGGGGATGGAGCGGGTCCTCGGCGCTCCACCACCAGAGGCCATCGGTGTAGCTGGGCGCGCCGGCGTTGTTGGTGCGGGGCAGCTGCAGGGTGCGCTCCCCCCAGCGCATCACCACGAAGGCCCCGGGCACCGTGCCCGCCAGGGTGTTGGGCACCGGGGCATCCACGGCGCCCTGGTGCACCTCCGCCAGCAGGGGCTCGTCCGCGCAGAGGTAGCGGGCCGTGCCCTCGCCGCTGCTCGCCGCTGCGATCCGCGGGGAGGCCAGGAGCAGCAGCAGCGCCGCGGCCGCGGCGAACAGCCGGGACCAGCCTCCCGGCCTTCGATGCACCTTTGCCATCGCGTGTGTGTCGGCGACCCCCACCGTGGCGCAGCGAGGCGGCCGCTGGCGGCATCCCCCGCTGGCGGCATACAAAGGAGGAACCTCCCACGCGCGATGCCCGGCCCCATGGCGGATGCCTCCCCCACCGCCCTCGCCGCCCTCCGCCGGGAGTACAGCGCCGCCGGGCTGCGGCGCGACGCCCTGGCGGACGACCCGGTGGAGCAGTTCCGGCTGTGGTTCCAGCAGGCGGTGGACGCGGAGCTGCTGGAGCCGAACGCCATGGTGCTCGGCACCACCGACGGTGATCGCCCCAGCAGCCGCACGGTGCTGCTCAAGGCCTTCGATGCGCGGGGCTTCGTGTTCTTCACCCACTACGGCAGCCGGAAGGCCCGGGAGATCGCCGGCCATCCCGCCGTGAGCCTGCTGTTCCCCTGGTACGGCCTGGAGCGGCAGGTGGCGATCCTCGGCACCGCCGAGCGGATCGGTGCCCTGGAATCGCTGGCCTATTTCCGCTCGCGGCCCTTTGGCAGCCAGGTTGGGGCCTGGGTGTCGCAGCAGAGCAGCGTGATCCGCTCCCGCGCGATCCTCGAGGAGAAGTGGGCCGAGATGCGGCGCCGCTTCGCCAGCGGCGAGGTGCCCCTGCCGGAGGCCTGGGGCGGGATGCGGGTCACGCCGCTGGAATTCGAGTTCTGGCAGGGGCGCGAACATCGCCTCCACGACCGCTTCCGCTACCGCCGCAGCGGCGACGTCTGGGTGATCGAGCGGCTGGCGCCGTGAGCGGGGATCACCCCGGGTTCCGGAGGGTGGCGCTGGGGGATTCCCCGAAGAGGCTGCGGTAGTCGCGGGCGAAGTGGCCCGGGTTGAGGAAGCCCCACCGGGCCGCCAGCTCGCTGATCCGCGTGGCCTCGGGATCGGCCCTCACCAGCTCCCGGTGCACCCCATGCAGGCGCCGCAGCTTGAGGAAGGCCATCGGCCCCATGCCCAGGTGGTCCTGGAAGCCCTGCAGGAGGCTGCGCCGCCCGGCCGCCAGCTCGCGGCAGAGGGCATCGAGGCTGATCGGCTCGCCGGGATGCTCCACCATCCACCGCTGCGCCGCCTTCACCAGCTCGATCCGGGCGGGTGGCCGCGCCAGCCGCTCCGGGGTGGCCTGCGGAGCGAGGGCCTCCACCAGCAGGGGCACCAGGGTGCAGGCCAGAAGCTGCCGGGTGCGGGGCTGCCGCAGCCGGGCGGGTTCCTGCCCGGCCAGGCGGAAGATCCGCCGCAGACAGAGCCGCACGCGGCGGAAGCGCACGGGATCGATGCATTGCCAGTTGGCCTGCAGCACCATTTCCTCCAGGCCAGGGCACCCCAGGTCCAGGGCCCACTGGAGAAAGTGGTGGCGATCCAGGCTGAGCAGCGCCAGGGTGCAGTGCGTCGGTGTGGTGAGGTGGATTTCGCCGGCCCCCGCCAGGCCGAAGAAGGCCGTGGGGGGCAGCGCCACCCCATGGGAGCGGAACCCCGCCGGGCTGGGTTCCTCGCGCAGATCCAGGGCGATCAGCTGCCGGTCGCCGGGCTTGGCCCCCGCGCTGTGGAGGGGCTTGTCCAGGCGCAGGCGCAGCAGCTGAACCACCCCCAGATCGATCGGAAGCAGCTCGCCCAGCAGGGTGCCGCCGGCGAGCTGGGTGAGTTCCACCGGCAGCACGGCGCCGAGGGCCTGCTCGATGCGGGCGACATCGCGGATTGCTACCGAGGAACTGGAGGCGCACTTTTTGAGTGTTCGCCCTGCCGTCCCCTGGCCATCCTCGGGGGGCATGTCCTCCAGGTCTGCAGAGCCCGTCACGGTACCTCTGCGGACCTGTGTTCCTCCACTCCACCGCCAGCCTTCCCCACACCGGGTGTTCCCTGCCATGCCCAACGGCCAACCCAACATCCTGATCCTCTGGGGCGATGACATCGGCCAGAGCAACCTCAGCTGCTACAGCGACGGACTGATGGGGTACCAGACCCCCAACATCGACCGGGTCGCCAAGGAGGGCAGCCGCTTCATCCATTACTACGCCGAGCAGAGCTGCACCGCCGGCCGGGCCGCCTTCATCTCCGGCCAGAGCGTGTTCCGCACCGGCCTCAGCAAGGTGGGCCTACCCGGCGCCGAGCTGGGGTACCGCACCGAGGATCCCACCATCGCCTCGCTGCTGAAGCCGCTCGGCTACCGCACCGGCCAGTTCGGCAAGAACCACTTCGGCGACCGCGATGAGCACCTGCCCACCAACAACGGCTTCGACGAGTTCTTCGGCAACCTCTACCATCTCAACGCCGAGGAGGAGCCGGAGCTGCGCGACTATCCGCAGCCGGATGATTTCCCCAACTTCCGCCAGAACTTCGGTCCTCGCGGCGTGCTGCACTCCTGGGCCAATCCCGACGGCAGCCAGCGCATCGAGAACACCGGCCCGCTCACCAAG